>NZ_JANURX010000002.1:0-184485 GCF_030250085.1 Campylobacter felis | reverse complement strand
GGTACGCGAGCTGGGTTCAGAACGTCGTGAGACAGTTCGGTCCCTATCTGCCGTGGGCGTAAGAAGATTGAAGAGATTTGACCCTAGTACGAGAGGACCGGGTTGAACAAACCACTGGTGTAGCTGTTGTTCTGCCAAGAGCATCGCAGCGTAGCTAAGTTTGGAAAGGATAAACGCTGAAAGCATCTAAGCGTGAAGCCAACTCTAAGATGAATCTTCTCTAAGCTCTCTAGAAGACGACTAGTTTGATAGGCTGGGTGTGTAATAGATGAAAGTCTTTTAGCTGACCAGTACTAATAGAGCGTTTGGCTTATCTTTAAAATTGACTTGTCTTTTTAACCGATACTTGCGAAAACTTCGCTCACATATTATGAGTGTGCTACGCTCAGTTTTAACTGTGTCTTGGTCAAAAATTCTAAGTTAATAGGGCATCACTTCCTTGTTAAGGTTTAAAAAGCCTTAAAAGGGTAAAAAGTTTTATTGAAGCTTGCTCTTAGCATTGTTTTTTAAGTGTTTATCGCTTTGAAATGATTCTTGTTTGAAATTCTAAATTGAGTTTTTGCTTGGGTAAAAAATAAGGATTAAAATTGTAGAAGCTTTATTGTAATCTAAGCTAGGCAAAGACAGAAAAAATGAAGTCAAAGCTAAATGAAACTTGAGGCTTATAAACATTTAAATAACAATGTCCGTGATTATACAGATGTGGAAACGCCTTGCTCCATCCCGAACCAAGAAGCTAAGCACATCGTGGGTGATGATACTACGCCTTACTGGCAGGGGGAAAGTAGCTCATTGCGGACTTGTTAATTCTTTTTTAGATACTTTCATAGCTCTTTTATATCCTAAGAAATGCCTTTTATAAACAAAGCCATAAAATACATAGCCTTTAAATATGGTGTCATAAGCATTTTTTTGAAACCATAAGTTTACTATAACGCCCTTAAAGCTCTATCAAAGAACCGCATTGAAGCTTTTAAAACCCCTTTTTACAGGCTATTAAAAGCCCGTTTAACTAAGCTCCACCGATAAATAAACGCTGTTATTTTAAGCATTTTTTGTTTAATGCTCCTTAATTAGTTTTAATGAATTTAGAAAACGCAAAATTAAATTTTTTAGTATAGATAAAATAATTTGCAAAATAAAACAACATTAAATGCCGTATAACTCATTTGTTAATTTTTCTAAGTATTGATTTTTAAACGATGAAAATTGATAAATTTGGGACTATTGCTATCTTGCATTTGACTACTTTGCATAATATAAATGAGCTATTGAAAAGCTATTTTTTAAGTCTATCATTTTTATCATAATGCCTCCTTGCTGTTGAATTCTTTATGAAAGCTTTAATAAGAACTTAGTTTTTATTGTTTTAAATTTTTTTCAAAATTCAGCAAAAATTCAAAAAAACTAAAATAAAGCGGATAAAATCTTACAGATAAAGCCCTAAATAAAAGCGATAAGCTAATCGATAGGGCTACGGATAAATTTTTAAACAAGCTTTTTAATTAAGATTGATTGAGACTGAAATCAAGATTTTATAAGCTTCATTTTTTAACAAGATAAAATGTGATATTATCATCTTTTGTAACATTTACTTCTTTATCAATGATGAGCGCAATTACCTTTTTCAAAGGCAATATGCGTAGAAGTTGGAATTTTGATGTGACGATGAGTTTAAAATGATATGTTATTCCAGAAAGGTATTTATAAGATTAAAAATTAAACCTGCATAATAAGAGTTTCCGTCTAAATCTAATCTTTGTGCATTAACCTTTTGCTCAGCATTTTCAAAGCCTGTATAAATTCCTAAAACTCCATAATCATTTGGAAGTTGTCAATAACTTCACACATCTAAATGCTTAACATCTTTTGCGTGGGCTTGGATATAATCACGCCTAGGCTCAACCTCATCACCCATAAAAAGATTAAAGGTATCATCAGCTCTTTTGGCATCTTCAATAGTGATTTTTAAAAGTCTTCTTATGCTAGGGTCCATAGTCGTTTCCCAAAGTTGTTCAGGGTTCATCTCACCTAAACCTTTATAACGCTGGATATAAGCACCTTTTTTAGCATTTTTTTCCACTTCATCTAAAATTTCTAAAATATCTCGTTCGAAATTTAAATCTCGCTCTTTAATCTTTCCAAAAATATAAGTCGCCTCCGTATATAAAGGATGCGAGAATAAATCATCATTTACGATAAGCTCCTCAAGTCCGCTTTCAGTTTGCACATAAATTCTAAGCTCGTTTTCGCTAAGGTAGGAATTTAAAATATTATGCCCTTGTTTTTCTAAAAAAGCTTTAATGATCTTAAAAAGCTCTTCATTAGAATTTTTGATTAAATCAGGATTTTCTATTAAATACCTTATCACCGAAATAACATTAAAACGCTTTTCTAAGTCTTTTAAAACTGAGCGATACGCGGCGACTATCTTTAAAAAGTCTTTTAAGTCGTTAAGTCCTATGCCTTCATAATTTGAATTTTCTATCCCTGTTTCAATTAAAAATTCATTTAAAGCCTTTTCATCTTTAAGATAAATTTCTCGTTTTTGACCTTTTTTATAACGATAAAGCGGAGGCTGGGCTAGGTAAATGTGTCCATTTGCGACAAGCTCGTTCATAAAGCGGAAGAAAAAAGTTAAAAGTAGGGTTTGTATGTGTGAGCCATCGACATCAGCATCTGTCATAATAATGATTTTATGGTAACGCAATTTTGTAAGGTCAAAGTCCTCGCCTATCCCGCAGCCAAAAGCGGTAATCATATTTTGAATTTGCTCACTTTTTAAAATTTTATCTAATCTTGCTTTTTCGACATTTAAAATTTTACCTCTTAAAGGTAAAATCGCTTGAAAAGCCCTTTCGCGTCCTTGTTTAGCAGAGCCTCCCGCACTATCGCCCTCGACTAAATAAATTTCACTCTCACTTGGGTCCTTGCTTTGACAATCGGCAAGTTTTCCAGGTAGTGTCCCTACGCTTAAGCTTTCTTTTTTACGCGTAAGTTCCCTTGCTTTTTTCGCAGCTTCTCTTCCTCTAGCTGCCATTAAGGCTTTATTCATAATTGCCTTAGCCTCGATAGGGTTTTCCTCAAAATATTTTGTGAGATAATCAAAACTAGCTTTATTAACAATAGGACGCACATAAGAAGAGCCTAATTTGCCTTTCGTTTGTCCTTCAAATTGAGGTTCAGGCACTTTCACGCTAACTATGGCGATAAGACCCTCACGGACATCTTCGCCTGTGATTTTATTATCCTTTTCTCTCGCACTTGCATTTGCCTCGACATAATTTGTAATTACACGCGTAAGCCCCATTCTAAAGCCTGTTTCGTGAGTGCCGCCGTCTGGAGTTTTGATATTATTGACAAAAGAGAGCAAATTTTCACTATAAGTATCATTATAAAGTAAGGCAATCTCAACATTAACATTATCTTCATCAACGCTAAAAAATATAGGCTTAGTTAGGGCTTGTTTTTTATTTAAATCGCTGACAAATTGTGAAATTCCGCCATCAAAGTGAAAACTTTCGCTTTTACCGACACGATTATCCTTAAAATTTATGGTAATTTTTGGATTAAGATAGGCTAATTCTCTAAAACGCTTGGCTAAAATTTCATAATCAAATTCCGTAAGTTCAAAAATCTCTTCATCAGGGAAAAATTCTATACTTGTTCCTGTTTTTTTACTCTCGCCTATAATGCCAAATTCACTAGCTATTTGCCCTTTAGCAAATTCTTGGCGATAAATTTTCCCCTCTCTTTGCACGGTGGCAACAAGCTTTTTAGATAAAGCATTAACAACTGAAACGCCCACGCCGTGAAGTCCGCCTGAGACCTTATAAGTATCTTGGTCGAATTTCCCTCCTGCGTGAAGCACGGTTAAAACAACAGTAAGTGTAGGCATATTTTCCGTTGGGTGCATACCCACAGGAATTCCACGACCATTATCACTGACTATACAACTACCCTCAGTCGTAAGCTCTATATCTATGGTATCGCAATATCCAGCCATAGCTTCATCGATAGAATTATCTACAACTTCATAAATCATATGATGAAGTCCATTGATATTAGTATCACCTATATACATACCCGGGCGTTTTCTAACCGCTTCTAAGCCTTTTAAAACCTTAATATTACTTTCGCCGTAGTTTTTTTGCATAATATTCCTTTAAATTATCATAGGCATAATAACAACTTCAAGCTCATTTGAACTCACTACAAAAGCTAAATTTGGCTCATTGATTTTAATTTTAAATTCGTTTTCTTCTATGGAATTTAAAAAATCGAGCAAATATTTGATTTTAATAGTAAGAGAAAAATCATTTTCAACTCCAAGCTCTTTTTCAAGCTCGGTTTTTGCTTCCATATTATCAAGGCTAATGCCCTCAAAGATAATTTTATTTTTAGTGAAGTGAAGTTTCATACTTTCGGTTACTACGCTAATTTTTTTAAGTGCATCAATGAAATCTTCCGTTTGAAGTGTGAATTCTTGCTTAAATTGTTGAGGGATAACTTTTTCATAATCTGGGAATTTGTCATTAATGAGCTTAGTGAAAAATTCAAAATTCTCATTTTTAGCGATAAGCATATTTTCATCATAATAGATTTCAATTTTTTCATAAAAAAGTTTTTGCATTTCCATAATGGCTTTTTTAGGGATGCTGATGTGAAATTCATTGTCATTTGTTTTATTTAATGTATAAATGGCAAGGCGTTTTGAGTCAGAGCTGACAAAATTGATCTTATTTTCTTTAATGTCTAAATAAGCTCCATTTAAAGAATATTTTGGATTATTTGTATCGATACTTGGAAGAACTTTTTTTAAAGAACGACTTAAATCACTAGAATCAATATCAAATTTATTTTTATTTTCTATACTTGGAAAAGCTGGAAAATCCTCATAATTAAACATAGGAAGTTTGTATTTTGTATTTTTTTGTCTTATAAAAAGAAAATTGTCAATCGTTTCAAGAATGATTTCTTCATTATTTAAATTTTTGATGACATCAGCGATACTTTTAGCATTTGCTGTGGCAAAGCCCGGATTTTCAATGCGAATTTTTTTGATTTTGTAATTAATGCCTATTTCATAATCACTTGCTTTTATGATAAGTTTGTCTTCATTTGCTTCGAATAAAAGATGAGAAGTAACTGTGCTTAAGTCTTTTTTATCAACATAAGCGTTGCATAAAAGTATGGCAGCTTCTAGGGTGTTTTTGTTGATGTTGATTTTCATCAGTTTTCCTTTCTGTAATTATTTTAAATTTTCATCATAATAATAAGTATGTTGAAAATGTGAAAAGTTCTTTTAAAAATGTATTTTATCATAGTTTTATTACATTTTAAATTTTTATAGTTTTTCACATTTTTTCACATTAACTTTGACTTTTGATTAAAATTTTATTCTTTAATTCTTCGATTTTGTTTTTTAAATGATGATTTTCTTCGATCATTTCATTAATTTTTTTAATATTATGTGAAATGGCTGTGTGATCTTTCATCTCAAAATACACGGCAAGTTGTGGCATAGAGAGGCTTGTAAGCTCCCTTGCTAAGAAGATGATAATGCGTCTTGCAAGAACGATATTTTGCGACCTTTTTGTTGATTTTATATCGTTTGTTTTGAGGTTGAATTCCTTGCTAACAATGCTTAAAATGTCTTCTATGGTGATATTTTCTTTTTTTTCTTTAATGTGGTCTTTCATCATTTCTTTGGCGAATTCTAGGCTTATTTCTTGATTGATAAGTCTAGAATAAGCATTTAAATTTGTTATCATACCCTCTATTTCACGGATATTATCCCCCATAGCTGTGGCGAGATAGCTGATGATTTCATTATTTAAATTGACTTCGTTAAATTCACATTTTTTACGGATAATGGCGATTTTAGTTTCAAGCTGAGGCGGGGTAATATCAGCAATAATGCCATTAGCAAAACGCGATTTTAGCCTGTCTGTAATGCCTTTTAGCATATTAGGAGGGTTATCAGAAGTCATTATGATTTGTCCTGATTTATCACGAATTTCATTAAAAATGAAGAAAAATTTTTCTTGTATTTTGTCCGTTTTACCTAAAAATTGCACATCATCTATGAGTAAAACATCACAATTTTGATATTTTTCTTGAAATTTATCCATTGTTTTGTTGATAATGTGAGAATTAAAATCGTTAATAAAATTTTCACTTGTCGCATAAATAACTCTTTTTCCCATTTCTAGGCACACATTTCCTACAGCTTGAAGTAAGTGCGTTTTACCAAGTCCTGTGGGACCATAGATGAAGATGGGATTATAAAGCTTTCCAAGTTTATCTTTTTGGCTAACAGCCTTACAAGTGGCATAAGCATATTCATTAGAGCCACCTACGACAAAGCTTTCAAAGGTAAAAGAGGGGTTTAAAATCGTGCTTTGCATTTTAATTTGAGCGATGTCTATTTTGGTGGAATTTTTGCTTTTATGCGTTTGACTTTGGATTAAAATTTTAGCTTTGTTGCCGCTCATAGTTTCGTAAGTAAGGGCAATTCCTTCGGCATATTTTGTTTGGATAAATTTGGCTAGGAATTCGTTTGGAGCATTGAAAACTAATATATCTGCTTTGCTTTGTTTTTCGTTAAATTTTAAAAGAGAGATGTAATTTTTATACTCTTCTTCTCTTAATTTTTTTTTAAAGGCATCTAGAATTTCACTTGCGTCCATTTTCCTACTTTTTAGTCATTTAAGGGCGTAATTTTAGCTTAAAATTTATAAAAAAAGGTTAAAATTCACATCTTGTGAAAAGTTTTTTTCACATTGTGAATAAAGGTAGAAATGTGAAAATTTTAGGGATAGACCCAGGAAGCCGTTTTTGTGGCTATGCCATACTTGAAGCAACTAAGAGCAAAAATTCTCTTATTGAGGCGGGACTTATTAAAATCAAGCCTAGCACCTTGCAGTATCAAATCACAGAGCTTTGCGAGGGGCTTGATTTGATTTTTAAAGCACATTATTTTGATGAGGTTGCGATAGAGGATATATTTTTTGCTTATAATCCACAAAGCGTTTTAAAACTCGCACAATTTCGCGGAGCTTTGAGCCTTAAAATCCTCCAGCTTCACGGCGAATTCGCAGAATACACCCCCCTACAAATCAAAAAAACCATCACAGGAAAAGCAAAGGCAAGTAAAGAACAAGTCGCTTTTATGGTAAAAAGACTGCTTGGAATTTCAAAGGACATCAAGCCTTTAGACATCACGGACGCTATAGCCATAGCCCTTACTCACGCAGCGAATTTAAGGATAAGGGTTTAAATTTTTAATCATTGCTTTAATCTGGGTTTGATACCACTTGCTACCCCAAGTTTCGTTGTATGCAAAGATTTTTGATAGCTTGATTTTGCGTATGAGAGATTTTAATATTTTGGATAAACTCTAAAATATCCATATTTTTAATTTCTAAACCCTCATCAAATTTGATGAATTTTACATATCTTTTAGAATCTTCATAAATCTTTGGAGCGATAAAAATGGCAAAATAGCAAAGCTTAGTAGGGGAATCTTTCAATGATTCTATCATTTCTTTTAAATGTCTTGTGATAGGCAAAAGTTCATTATTTACCTGCCCCCTGCCACAAATCAAACTCACTTCAATAATGCTTTTGCTTTCTTTATCCTTGCAAATAATATCAGGCTTATTTCCACCTGCAAAGCACTTTGGCAACCCTTCATCATCAATGCTATAATTTGGCATAACCTCTAAGTCCCCAAAATGTTGCCTTAAGGCAATGGCGGTTAGAAATTCAAATCTTACAGGCTCTGGGATAAATCTTAGAATCTCATCTTTGCTTGTCTTATTTTTGCTAGTTAAAACGCTTAATTCGTGGTAAATTTGCTCTTTGCTATATTGGGCGGCAAAAGATTGAAGTGTTTTTTGCTTTAAGTCATCTTTGTTTGTATAGTTTTGTTCTTTTATCTCCAAAATGTGAGAATCTATCTCGCCCATATATGCAAAATAAGCCTTTTTGTCATCAAATTTTTTATAATGTGAATAATGCTCTAACACATAATCAATCTTTGATATTTCAAAAGTGTTAAAGTCTATAAACCTACCATTTCCACGCAGTGAAATAATCCCTGTAATTCTCATCTTTCTAATATATTCATCTATGGATTCGTTGCAAACTTGTGAAAATTTAAAGCGTTTTGTATTTGTAGTTTCTAAAAGCTTTAAGCATTTTTCATAAATAAGCTCTTTACTATAAGCAAAGCTAGGATAAGCTTTTCTAAACTCTAAAATATAATGCGTAAGGGCTGCATAATCATCATCTCTCCAGCATAATAAAAAAGGTATTTCTAAAATAGAAAGTTTAGAATCTTGCGTTTTTTCTTGTAATTTTCTTAAAACATTCAGCAATAAAATCAAAGGTGCGTTTGTGTTGATAACATTTCTAAAAGGATTATTGCGTTGATATTTCATCAAACAATTTAAAAAGATATTAGCAATTTTTGCTTCATTGCTTGGGATTTCATTGACTGCGTCTATGAGTAAATGCCCTGTGTGTGAGATAATAAGGGGTTTGCCCATCTCATAAAAGCAAAAGCCAAATTCCATTGATAGCTTATAAAAAGTATCAAAACGAGAATCCCATCCCCTATCAAATCCTTTTTCTTTATGCTCTTGTGGTGAATTTTCTATGATTTCTTGTATTTGCGTATCATTAAAAACTTCATCGGATTCTAAAATCTCTTTAAAATGCTTACTTGCATAGGTTGGCGTGTAAATTTTATGCTTGATTAAATAAAAAATTATTTGCATTATAATTTCGTGCGTTAAAGTATGATTTTCAAAAGGTAGCAAGGCTTTTAAAAAGTCAGCGATTCTTTGGGGATTTCGCATTGTCGTGCTAAAGGATAGGATTTTATATTTTTCATTTTTATACATTGCTTACATAAACCTCTAAGGAATCTTTTTTAATGCTATTGTCATTAAAACTTATATAATTGCTTTGAATTGTATAGGTAGGGTATTTTTTGGTGAAGTTTTTTAAAAGCGTGTTTGTTTTGCCTTTATGTGTTAAAAGATTGCTAAGTCCCCACGCAATGCCTTTAGAATCCAACTTTTCTAAAAGCTCATAAAGCCTAAATTCTAGCTCTTCGTTCCATAGTTTATTATATTCACTTCCGCTAATAAGATAAGGTGGGTCAAGGTAGATAAAATCGCCCTTTTTTAAAGAGATAGAGTTAAGAAAATCCCTAAAATCCGTATTAAAAAACTCAACATCTTTATCTTGGATAAAATGAAAATAATCCATCAAAGCTTTTAAAACATTATGATTAAAATCCACATTACCAACAGGCAAATTAAACTCGCCCCTAGCATTAAATCTAAGCATACGATTAAAACCATAAATAAGCAACATATAAAGTCTTAGCATATCCTTTTTATTTGCGTTAAACTCATTGCGTAGCTTCACATAAGATTCTTTATTAAATTTAGCAAAATAGGTTTTTTTATAGTTTTGTCTTAAATCTTTTGGTGGGATAATGTTTTTAAGTGAGCAAGAAAGATTATAAGATTCTATCAAACTAAAAAGTTGCGTGAAAAAAGTGGGATTTTGTGCATTATTTTGTAAAAATTGATGCAGGGCAATAACATAGAAATCTATATCATTCAGTCTATAATTTTGTGCCTTTGTATTAAGAAATGAGCTTCCACCGCCAACAAAGGGTTCAACATAGGTTTGTATTTTGCTTGGAAATAATCTCCTAATCTGTGGCATTAGTTTATATTTATCGCCTACATAAAAAAATGGAGAGCGGATAATATCAGCCCCATCATTTTGCAAAAAACTTGTTTGCATTGTCATTTGACTTCACCTATAAAAATAATTTCTTTATGCTCTTTTAAATCTGTCTTTCCACTGCTAAAAGCCTTAAAATCACACTCATAAAGTTTTACCCTGCTAACAGATTCAAGGATTGTTTGAATTTCTTGCAATTTTATCTTATTTCTACTTGAATTTGATTTAGAAGTATAAGTATTATTATAAGTAACCACTAAAGTTTTACATATCTTTGCTAAAGATTCTATCAAGTCTTTAAAGATTTCTCTAGCCTCCACCTTGCAATATTTGCTTAGATTGGTAGACTTTGGTTTTAGGGCTACGCCATATAACTCTGGCTTTTTGTTTAATGCTAGATTTTCAAGCAAATGATAGAATCTGCTATATTGCCTAGAATTATAAGGTGGGTCTATAAAGGCTATGTCAATTTGCCTTTTTTGCTTTGCTAGATTTTGTGCTAAAACATTAGAATCTTCCTTATAAATCTCAATGCTTTTTTCAAGCTTTAAAGGGCTTATTAGCTCATAACTAAATCTATCTTGTAAGATAACATTTTTGCGGTAAGCATCATAATGCCCCACCGTGTTTGCCACCCTATCCACACTATAAAGCAAAGAGCTTAAAAGGATAAAAAACTCTTTTTTACTGATAGCTTTTTGGTCTAAAAGATAATCTAGCCTATCACGCACATAGCCTATTATTTTGCTATCATTTTTACTGAAAAACTTATCGCCAAAATGCTTTGAATAATAATTTTCTTTTATATCTTTAGGCTTTAGCTTTGCAAATTCTTTTTTAAAAGATTCTAGCTTTTCTAAATCAAACAAATCTTGTGTAAAAAAGCCTTGATAAATGATGAAATTTGAGTGTAAAAAATCATTGATGATAATACTATTAAACTCTTTCTTTTTAGCAAAATACTCACTCACAACCCCTGTGCCACTAAACACATCAAAAAAGCTAAGATTTTTCCTTTCTCTATAATCAAAGCTTTTTAAAATGCTTGTATCAATAGAATCTAAAAGCTTTGTTTTAGCTCCTGTATAGCGGCGATTTGAGAGAGAAAACATTAATATCTTATCCCATTTATTTTTAAAAAATCGCGTAATTTTTCATACTCGCCCCTTTCTAAAAAGCGGTATTTCCCCACTTTTAGCATACCAAGCTCGACTATACCAAAAGCCACTCTTTTTAAGTCCATTACCTCTAAATCAAAATAACCAAAAAAGCGTCTAAGTTCCCTATTTTGTCCTTCATTGATCACGACTCTAAGTTTGGTATAACCGCCGCTTGAGCCAAAAATTTCAAAGTCTAAAAAGGGTGCAAATTTCATAGAGGTGATTTTTGTTTTTGCGTGAGCACCCTTTGTGGAGTTTTGAATTTCAAGCCCATTTTGCATCGCTTCTATGACTTTTTTTGAAATTTGCCCTTTGATTTTTAAATAATACTCCCTCTCCAAATCACTATGCATTAAAGCGTCAGCTATAACGGGGCTATCTGTGAGTAAAAGTAAGCCCTCACTCGCATAATCAAGCCTCCCCACACTAAGCCAAGTGGAGAAAGTTTTGGGTAAATTATCATAAATGACTTTTCTACCTCTATCATCTTTACGACTGACAATTTCGCCTTTTTGTTTGTGGTAGATGATGATGCTAAATTGCGTTTTTTTGTGAATTCTTTTATTTTTGAGGAAAATTTTATCGTCGTCTTTGACCTCGTCATTTAGCTGGGCGATTTTTTGATTGATTTTAACTAAGCCTTGCTTGATAAGCTCATCGGCTTCGCGGCGTGAATATGTGGTATTGTGAGATAGGAATTTGTTAATCCTCATTATAATGCCTTTTTAAAGGGCATTATAATGAATTTTGATTAAGAAAGTGTTTTAGTAGGCTTTTTTCTTACACTCTATGTCGATTTTTTTCACTGTTACCATTTGCACTTCTTGTGTATCTTGAACCTTTGGTTGCATTGGTGTGTTGGCTTGGAAAATTTCAGCCTCTAAAAAAGTGCCGACTTTTAAATCTTTAAAAGTGCCTTGCTTATCCATCCATAAAAATCCACACTCGTCCATATCAATTTGTGTATTTGGCAGAATTTTCATATTAAGCCTTTGTCCGTAAGTCGTCTCTACAAGTATGGTTTTTGAGGCGTCATTAATGTCGATAATCGTCCCATAAATATCCTCCGCATTTGCCACGCTAAATCCCAAGCACAAAGTCGCTAAAACCGCTAATGTTTTTTTCATCTTTTCTCCTTTAATTCTTTACAAAAATTATAAAATAATTAAGTGAAGTAAAAGTGAATTTAAAAGCATTGATTAATATTTTTAGAATAACACAAATAAAATTGTCAAATTTAAGCTAAAAATAGAATAAGGCAAAATTGAGAACAAAAAGCAAATTAAATTGCGAAAATCGTTCTCTTTGAATTTTGATAGATTGGCAAATTATTCTTTACTAAGTTTTTTATGCACATTTAAAGCACACAAAAGCCCGTCTTTAATAGCCCATACGACAAGGCTTTGCCCCGTTCTTGCGTCTCCACAGGAGAAAATTTTTTCGTGTGAGCTTTGATAATTTGTCGTTGCGATATTATTTTTTGTATCAAATTTCACTCCAAAATTCACGCTTATAGCCTTTTCGCTTCCACTAAAACCCATAGCCAAAAGCACTAAATCCGCCTTATAAAGCTTTTCACTGCCCTTAATTTCAACATTTTTGCCATTTTCACGCTTTAAATCACTCGCCAAAACGCCCTCAAGCTTATCCTTACCTATAAATTCTTTAGTAAGCTTTTGATACTCTCTTACATCTTTTTGATATACTGCCTTAGCCTCTTCCAAGCCATAATCTGTGGTAAAAATATCCGCCTTTAGAGGCCAAGGATTATCTTTGCTTCTTAGCTCACTTTTTTTAGGACTTCGCTCAAAACGCGTAATGCTTTTAGCTCCTTGTCTTAACGCCACTGCGATGCAATCAACGCTCGTATCACCACTTCCTATCACAAGCACATTTTTGCCCTTAGCCGTTGTGGCAGGCTTTGAGTTTTTAAGCAAAGATTTAGTATTTTCACTTAAAAAATCCATAGCAAATTTTACGCCGTTTAAGTCCTTACCCTTGATATTTAGGGCGTTTGGCTCACTTGCTCCTGTGCAAAGAATAAGTGCGTCAAATTCTTTTAAAAGCTTATTTGCCTTTTCTTTGCTATTGATATTTTGATTAAGTTTAAATTCCACTCCACTTTTTTCTAATAGGGTTATGCGTCTTTGCACCACGCTTTTTTCTAGCTTCATATCGGGTATGCCATACATCAAAAGCCCTCCAGCTTTATCACTTCTTTCATACACGCTTACCTTATAACCTAACAAATTTAAAGAATACGCACAGGCAAGCCCCGCAGGTCCGCTACCTATGATGGCTATTTTTTTGCCATTATATTTTTGAGGCTTTTGAGGCGTGATGAAGCCTTCTTTAAAGGCGTTTTCTGCGAGGGCTAATTCATTATCCTTTATGCTCACACTTTCGCCATTAATCGCACACACGCAAGAATCCTCACAAGGTGCAGGACACACACGCCCTGTAAATTCGGGGAAAGGATTTGTTAATTCTAAACGCTTAAAGGCTTCTTCCCATAAAGAGCGGTAAAGCAAGTCGTTCCACTCAGGTATTAGATTATTAAGCGGACAGCCTATGTCTTTGCCCTCGCTCATTTTACCTGTATGACAAAATGCCACCCCACAATCCATACAACGCCCCGCTTGAATTTCACGCTCTTTTTTGTCTAAAGGCTTGACGAATTCTTTGAAATTCTTAATCCGCTCACTAGGGGCTATTTTTTGATTATTTGCTTTTTTAAAATCTAAAAATCCTCTCACATTTCCCATTTTTACTCCTTTATTTTTTGATTATACTCTAAATTTTTAAAATGTAGAGTGTTAAATTTAGCCTTTCTTGCTAGAATTCATTTTGTAAAGGTTAGAGATGTTAAAAAGTTTGCATACTATAAAGCTCATCGGTGCTTATTTAAGAGAAAAAGGCGTTTTAAAGCAAGAGATTATTAGCATTGAGGATATTTATCAATTTTTTATTTATTTAAAGCAAAATCCAAATAGCTTTTATACACTCTACATTTATAATTATTTATTTCACTTCATTAGTAGTGATGAGGTGGCGAAGAGAAAGACGAGTGCTAGAGTTTTTGAGGATTTACTCGCTAATATTTTTGATGCAGAGGTTGCGGATAATCAAAAGCGTTCAAATTTGGAATTTTGCGTTGGGGATTATTTTATCAATGTGAAAGATAAAATCGCAAGTAATCGCCGTGAAAAAGTGGACATCATTTTTGCTAATCATTATGCCTTTAGTGTCAAAACCTTAATTGCTAAAAATACTGAAATTAATATGGGAAGTTTTGAAAAACGCGTTTTATTTGATGGTTTAAGAGTGGATAATTATCTAAGCGAAAGAAAGTCAAGTGAGGGAGCAGGTGTAGGAAGTAAGCCGCAATTTTTAAAGCTTTTAAAGCTTATAGAAACGCTTTCAAGTTACGAAAAATTTGAAGAAAAATTTAATAAAATGGCGGAATTTATTTATGATAACGACTTGCTTTTGGCTATTAAAAATAATGAAAAAATGGAGCTTTATTTTTTTGCAGGAAGTGAAATTGTCGCACTTTTTAAGGCAAAGAGCAAGGATAAAGAAAATTTTTTAAGCATTGTAAATCGTTATGAGGGGAATTCTTTAAGGATAGATAGAAACGCTTTAATAAAGGCTTGCAAAAGAAGTGTCCTGCTTGATTTTTCTCATCTTAATCACTCTGTAATGAATTTAATTAATCAATTTGACTACAAACTTCATAAAAGTTATGTGGAGTATTTTAAAGACAAAAATTCTAAAAATGAGCTTTTTGAGGACTTGGAGGCACTTTTTGACTATTTTGACACGCATTTTAAGGAGCTTAATTGAAACCTAGTGTGATAAGTTTATTTAGTGGTTGTGGTGGGCTTGATTTGGGTTTTATTAAGGCGGGATTTGAGGTCGTTTTTGCAAATGACATTGATAAAGAGGCATGCGAAAGCTATGAGAAAAATATAGGCAAACACATACTTTGCAAGGACATTTATACCCTAGATGTGGAAGAAATTCCAAACGCAGATATTTTAATCGGCGGATTTCCTTGCCTTGGCTTTACCATAGCAAATGGTAAAAATCGCGATTTAAATTCGCATTATAATAGCCTTTATTTAGAATATGCTAGAGTTTTAAAAGCCAAGCAGCCTAAGTATTTTTTGGTAGAAAATGTTGCGGGGATTCAAAGTGGTAAGGCTTTTAGGGAGCATTTTTTCACGCAAATTTTACCAACTTTTGAGCGTTGTGGCTACGAATTAAAACACAGCATTTTAAATGCAAGCGATTATCAAGTTCCGCAAAATAGAAAGAGAGTGATTATCATAGGGCGTAGAAAGGACATTAAGGAAGAAATTGACTTTCCTAAGCCTTTAAATTTAAAAGCCAAAACACTTTTTGAGGCTATAGGAGACTTGCCAAAAGATTATGATGAAAATATAAGCAATCACACGGGAAGCACACATAAAATTCGCATTAATGGCTATATAGGCAATAGAGCGTTATCTTGGGATAAGCAAGCTCCTACTATTACAGGTAGAGGAAGTAGAGGAGGAGGAGCGGTAATACACCCTCACCCCAATTTACAAAGAAGACTGAGTGTAAGAGAGTGTGCGAGAATTCAAAGCTTCCCAGACGATTTTATCTTTTATGGAAGTAAGGGTGCAGCCTACGCACAAATAGGCAATGCCGTCCCACCCTTAATGAGCTTTCACATCGCGAATGAATTTAGAAAAGCATTTGACTTAAAGCCTAAGAAATTCACAGCAAAAGAGTGGAATTTACCCTATATCACTTAAAGAGGGTTAATTAGCCCCTCATCTCCTGCATAACCCTCTCAAAAGCCTTTAATTCCTGCTCTTTATCGCCCTTAAAGCTTTCTAAATGCTTGAGCATTTTCTCATAATCTCTTGGCATAATTTTAAAAAAATCTTTTTTATCAAATTGATCTAAAATTCCCCTAGCCTTTTTAGAATTTGTGTAATTAATGTGCCTTTGTATCGTTGCTTTAAGCTCTTTTTCATCTTTTGCATTAAGCTCTTTGATATCGACTAGCTCTTTATTCACATTTGCTTCGTTATGTCGTCCTAGGATATAGGCTACGCCCCCACTCATCCCCGCAGCAAAATTTGCCCCCACATCGCCAAGCACTACCACACAACCCCCTGTCATATACTCACAGCCGTGAATTCCCGTGCCTAAAACCACAGCTTTAGCGCCAGAATTTCTTACGCAAAAACGCTCCCCCGCTATGCCGTCTAAATACACTTCCCCCTCCGTCGCACCATAAAGACAGGCATTTCCTGCTATGATGTTTTCCTCAGGGCTAAAACTAGCCTCACTTGAAGTTTTAGCGATGATTTTACCCCCACTCAAACCCTTGCCCAAGTAGTCATTGCTATCGCCGATGATTTCTAGCTTTATGCCCTTAAGCAAAAATGCCCCGAAGCTATTGCCTGCATTTCCTATTGCTGTGATTTGTATGCTGTCTTCTTTTAAAGCTTCTTTGCCATAGCTTTTTAAAAGCTCACTTGAGAGCATAGTGGCAAAAGTTCGGCTTTGATTTCCTACTTCAAGGCTAAGTTTTATAGGCTTGTTTTTTGCCACCGCATCTTTGCAAAGCGGAAGTAAAATTCTATAATCAATCGTCTTTTCAAGCTTACTATCTTTATGTTCTTTGAAATGCACGGCGGTTTTATTATAGGTTGGCAGGGCTTTTAGGATATTATCTAAGTTAAGTTTATTTGCCTTGCCGCTCACTTCTTTTTGGCGGAGTTTATCCACGCGTCCTATCATCTCATCAAGGCTTTTAAAGCCCAGCCTTGCCATATATTCTCTTAATTCTTGTGCGACAAAATGCATAAAATTGACCACTTCTTCAACCTTACCATTAAAACGCTTTCTAAGTTCCACATCTTGCGTTGCTATGCCAAAAGGGCAGGTATTAAGATGACAAACACGCATCATTGTGCAGCCCATTACGATTAAAGGTGCAGTGGCAAAGCCAAATTCCTCTGCCCCCAAAAGTGCAGCTATGGCTAAATCACGCCCATTCATTAGCTTCCCATCCGTTTCAAGTTTTACCCTGTCTCTTAAGCCGTTGAGGATTAAGGTTTGATGTGTCTCAGCAAGTCCCATTTCCCAAGGAATTCCCGCGTGAGGTATGGAGGTGCGGGGACTTGCTCCCGTGCCGCCGTCATAGCCTGAAATGAGGATTAAGTTCGCCCCTGCCTTAGCTACGCCAGCAGCCACCGTGCCTATGCCATTTTCACTCACAAGCTTGACTGAAATTTTTGCATCTTTGTTGGCATTTTTTAAATCATAAATGAGCTGGGCTAAATCCTCGATAGAATAAATATCGTGATGCGGTGGGGGAGATATGAGGGTAACACCCGGCGTTGAGTGTCTAGCCTTAGCTATCCAAGGATAGACCTTAAAGCCCATTAGCTGTCCGCCCTCGCCCGGTTTTGCACCTTGTGCGACCTTGATTTGAATTTCTTTTGCGTGGTTGAGGTAGTTTAAATCCACACCAAAACGCCCACTTGCTACTTGCTTGATAGCGGAATTTTTGCTTAAATTTTCTTTTTCATAGCGGCTTTCATCTTCTCCGCCCTCGCCCGAATTTGACTTTGCGCCTATTTGATTCATCGCCTGGGCTAAACACTCGTGTGCTTCTTTTGAGATGGAGCCGTAGCTCATAGCACCCGTGCGAAAGCGCTTAACTATGCTTTCTACGCTTTCAACCTCATCAATGCTAATCGCCTCACTAAAATCAAATTCCATTAAGGAGCGTAGATGAATTTGCTTTTGATTGAGAATAGTGGAGTATTTTTTAAAGCTTTCATAGTCTTTATTTTTACACGCTTCTCTTAGATGAAAAATAGCCAAAGGGTCGATTAAATGCTCTTCTTTTTCGCTTCTAAAGCCGTGAATTCCAAGTGAGTCTAAAGCCTTGCTTGTATCTTTAAAGGCTTTGGCGTGAAGCTTTAGCGTTTCTTTTTCTATGTCGCTTAAATCTATGCCTTCTATGCGTGAGGTCGTGGAGCTAAAGTATTTTTCCACCACTGATGAGCTTATGCCAAGGCACTCAAAAAGAGCGGAGCCATTATAGCTTTGTAGGGTCGAAACACCCATTTTAGAAGCGATTTTAACTATACCTGCCGAACTAGCCTTGATGAAATTTTGCACAGCTTTTTCATAAGAAAGCCCTAGTTCTTTTTTTTCTATCAAGTCCTTAATGCTTTCATAAACTAAGTAAGGATTAATCACCGTAGCCCCATACCCTAAAAGACAAGCAAAATGATGAATTTCTCTAGGCTCACCACTTTCTAGCACTATACTAGCATGGGTTCTTAAGCTCTTTCTTACAAGGTAATTATGTAGCCCTGAAACGGCAAGTAAGGACGGGATATAAGCCATTTTCTCACTCACACTCCTATCGCTTAAAATCACCACACAAACGCCTTTTTTAATCTCTGCTTCAACTTTTATAAAAAGCTCTTCTAAAGCCTCTTCAAGACTTTTTTTCTTAAAGTCATAAGCAATAGAAAATTCCTTTACTTTGAAATTTTTTAAATTTTTAATTTTAAAAAGCTCTTCGTTGCTAATGATAGGCAATTGGATTTTTACTCTGTTAGCGTTGGTTTCGTTTGGTTTTAAAAGATTTCCCTCGCGACCTAGATAAATTCTTGTTGAAGTAACTATCTCTTCACGCAGAGCGTCAAGGGGAGGGTTAGTTACTTGTGCAAAAAGTTGTTTAAAATAATTAAATAAAGGCTGATACTGCTTTGAGAGCACCGCTAAAGGCGTATCCACGCCCATAGCTGCTAAGGCTTCTTTACCCGAATTTGCCATAGCTAAGACGCTTAATTTTAGCTCATCATAACTCCAGCCAAAAGCCTTTTGCAAACTTAAAATTTCATCTTGTTTTAAAAAATGATGCTTGTAGTTTTGATCTTCTTGATTTTCAAGGCGGATTAAATTCTCAAGCCATTTTTTATAGGGCTTGGCATTTGCGTATTGTTCTTTAATCTCATTATCAGCGATGACTCTACCTCTTGCTGTATCTACAAGCAGAAGTTTGCCCGGCTCCAAACGCTTCTTAGCCTTGATATTTTTTTCATCGATTTTTAACGCTCCCGTTTCGCTTGAAAGGATTAAAAAATCATCTTTGGTAAGATAATATCTTGACGGACGAAAGCCGTTTCTATCTAAACTCGCTCCCATAATCACCCCGTCTGTGAAAACAATAGCCGCAGGTCCGTCCCAAGGCTCCATTAAAACAGAGTGATACTCATAAAATGCCCTTTTTGCACTAGGCATATTTTCATTTCTATGCCAAGGCTCAGGCACCATCATCATAAAAGCTTCTTCTAAAGAGCGTCCGTTTAAGGCAAGGAATTCTAAGGTATTATCAAACATTGCCGAGTCGCTACTAGGCTTAGCAATGATGGGAAAAAGCTCTTCTAAATTTTCAAAATAATCGCTTTGCATCAAGCCCTCTCTAGCCTTAATGCTATGCACATTGCCGTTAATGGTATTAATTTCTCCATTATGCACCATATAGCGATTGGGATGCGCTCTCTCCCAGCTTGGAAAAGTATTAGTAGAAAATCTTGAATGCACTAAGGCTATAGCAGATTTCATATTGACATCTTTAAAGTCTAGGTAAAAATCACTTAGTTGTGTTGAAAGTAGCATTCCCTTATAAACTATGGTGCGTGAAGAAAAGCTTGAAAAATAGAATTTCGGCACATTAAAAGCCCTTTTTTCAATCAAACGCCTTGCCGTATAGAGCAAACGCTCAAATTCAAGCCCAGCCGCCACTTTCGCAGGTCTTTTCACAAAGGCTTGTAAAAAATAAGGCATAGCCTTAAGCGCGCTTTCTCCTAAATCGCTAGGATTAAAAGGCACCGCCCTAAAGCCTAGAAATTCCAAATTTTTCTCCTTAAGTCCCTCTAAGAAAAGTTTTTTAGCCTCCTCTTTAGCGTCTAAATTTGGAGATAAAAACATTTGAGCCACAGCATAATCGCCCTTTTTTGGTAATTCAAAGCCTAAATCTTGCGTTTTGAAAAAATCGTGCGGAATTTGTATAAGTATGCCAGCACCATCGCCTGAATTTTCTTCAGCTCCAGCCCCTCCTCTATGCTCTAAATTCATCAAAATTTCCAAAGCATCGCAAATGACCTTATAAGAGGCGATCCCGCGTATATTTGTCACAGCAGCGATTCCGCAAGCATCGTGTTCATTTTTAGGGTCGTAAAGTCCCAAATTTTGGTTATTTTCTAGGGGATTTAAGTGCATTTTGCCTCCTTTAAATTTGTCATTTTTTCGATTATAGCATACTTGCACTCTTATTTTGATAGAAATTTATTCTTAAATAAGATGATGATTTTAAAGCTTATTGGTTTTTAATTTTTTCTTAATGCTTTTTTTATTAATACCCATTTTCTTGTAAAACATATCAACCACCTCTTTTCTCGTGCAAATTTTTTGCATATTTTCAGGCTTAAAGTCCCACTTATAGCCTATTTGTGTCGCATTTTTCTTGATGATTTCAATGCCTTCATTTGAAACTTACATATTGGAGATTTCAAGATTGATTTAACGCTTTTAATTTGTCACTATTTTTGCAGATAAGAGAAATGTTTCTTTGCAAAAATGTCTCAAATAAGCTCTTTTCAAAACAACCACTTCCTTTTCAAAAGCGTATTTATTTCTTAGTAAGAAATTGAGATCACACTGTAGGCACTTTTTAAGCTATTTTAGTGCCTATGTGAAATTTCAAATTTTGGTGATTTTTTTAGTTTCTTGATGACCAAAAACTTTAAACTCTCAGTTTAAATAAGATTTTTTTATTTTTTGTTTTATAATTTTCCGTATTCTTGCATAATGAGTTTGCGAATTTTAAATGGTAGTTTTACCCCCCCCCCACTTATTTTTATGAGCTTTAATAATTTCAAGTCCTATTTTGTAATAAAGTCCATTTTGTAATTTTAAAGCTTCTTCATAATATTCCTCACCTTCATCAAGCTTTAAAAATAAAAGTTTTTTCGATTTTAAAAAAATATGTCTTTTGTAGATACCATAAAGAATAAAGGGTAAAAATATCAAGCCAAAAAATGATCGATAATTTATCATAAGAGCTTCACCAAGTTTATAGGCTAGATGTTCTTTTACTTTTTCTAAGGCATTTGGTGGATTTTTGCGGACTAGCTTTATATTTTTCATTGCCTCATTCCATAGAAAAGAATTTCCTACCCAAATATCTTCATTAAGTATAGGGTAATCGTTTCCAAGGTAGTGAATAATTTTAATGTAAGAATTTAGTTCATATTGTGTGATTTTTAGCTCGTTAAATTCCTTGTTCTTATCATCATCGACATTGATAAAATAAATTATTTTTTCTTTTCCAAAATGAGAGGAAAATTTATTTAAAAAATGTTCAAAGCAATTTATATCAAAAGTTCCGCAGTAGATAAAAGCAATTCTTTTTACGGCAGCTATTTTTGTTTTGATTTTTTCCCATCTTTGAATGGATAAATTTCTATAATTTAGTATTTGAGTTTCTAAATCTCCGCCCGGCCAAAAATGATGAATAGATATCATTCCTGTTGCTTTATCTACTACTTGAAGTGCGCCACCTTCGTGTGTGCCTTGATTTTCGTATTCTACAAAAAATGTTTTAAAATCATTTATCATTAAATTGCAAGCATCATCAAGACTATAATGAATCATCCAATCAAGCGGAGAAGATTCTTGTCTTAAATTAGATTCTCTCATACGATGAGCTGTGCGACAGCCATAACCAACACTCAAAACCAAATCGACTTCAATATTATCCAAAGATTTTACAGTTTCAGTCATTATTCTACCTCCTTCTTAACCTTACATTTAGGGCATTCTAAAAAAGTGCCTTTTTTAAGCTCTTTAACGACCATCATTTCGCCACATTTCTCACATTTTTCCTTGCTTGGTTTGTAATTTGAGACAAAATCACATTTTGGGTAATGATTACACCCATAAAATTTCCCCCTCCTTGAAAAGCGTTCCACCACTTCGCCATTTTCACATTTAGGGCATTTGACCCCTATGCCATTTGCTTTTTTTGTTTCCTTTTTCTCTGCGTTATCTTCCTTTAAATTCCTTGAATAGCGACATTTTGGAAAGGCAAGACAAGCGATAAATTCCCCATATCTTCCCTTACGCACGGCTAATTCACTCCCACACTGCGGACATTTTTCCTCAAGTTTTGTGAAAGTTTTTTGACTTTTGATTGTGCTTTTACCCTCTTCGATTTTTCGCATAAAAGGATAGTAAAACTCCCGCAAAGTCTCTTGCCAGTCGGCTTTATTTTCTGCGATTTCATCAAGGGTATTTTCTAAATTTGAAGTAAAATGACTATCGACTATGTCGCTGAAATTTTTTTCTAAAAGCTCGGTAACGCTAAAGGCGATTTCATTTGGCACGAGCTGTTTTTTCTCTATGACTACATAATCCCTCGCACTTAAAATCGAAATAGTCGGCGCATAGGTTGATGGACGCCCTATGCCAAGGCTTTCTAGCTTTTTGACAAGCCCAGCCTCCGAGTATCTAGCAGGTGGCTCGGTAAAATGCGAATTTAGCTCTAAATTCTGCACCTTTAATTTCTCCCCCTTTTTGAATTCAGGCAAAATTTTATCCTTATCCATATCTCCATACACCTTATAAAAGCCCTCAAATAATACTCTCCTCCCACTGATTTTAAATAAAGCTCTCCCTCCCCTTACAAAAACGCCCTCACTTTGCGAAAGCGCAGGGTTCATTTGACAAGCTAAAAAGCGGTTGTAAATGAGAGTATAAAGCCTTAGCTCATCTTTTTCAAGGTATTTTGTAGCAAGTTTGGGCGTAAAGCTTAAATTTGTAGGACGGATAGCCTCGTGAGCTTCTTGCGCGCCCTTGCTTTTAGTCGTATAAATATTTTCTTTACTTGGTAAATACTCCTTACCAAAATGCTCTTTTATAAATTCCCTAGCACCCTTTACCGCCTCTTTAGCTAAATTTAGGCTATCCGTTCTCATATAAGTGATAACGCCCATTGTGCCTTGATGTGTTTTAACCCCCTCATAAAGCTTTTGCGCTATCATCATCGTTTTTTTAGGGGTAAAGCCAAGGCGATTACTCGCACTTTGTTGTAGTGTAGAGGTCATAAAGGGTGGCGGCGGGGCGATTTTACGCTCTTTACTTTCTATGTTTTCCACGCTAAATTCCGCTTTTTGACACTCTTCTAAGATGAGTTTGGCGCGGTCTTTGTTTGTAAGGCTTAGTTTTTCAAGCTTTTTTGCGTCAAACTCCACAAGTTCAGCTTCCAAATCTTTACTAAAAATCATATCGATACTAAAATACTCAAGCGGCACAAAGGCACGGATTTCTTTCTCTCTATCGACTATGATTTTAAGTGCGGCACTTTGCACCCTACCCGCACTTAGTCCTCTTTGAATTTTTTGTCCTAAAAGAGGACTTAATTTGTAGCCGACTATTCTATCAAGCAAACGCCTAGTTTGCTGGGCATTGACGGAATTTATATCGAGCTTTCTAGGGTTTTTTAGGGCGTGTTCTATGGCGCTTTTTGTGATTTCGTGAAAGACGATGCGAGGTAAGGAATTTTCATCTTTACCTATGGCTTTAGCGATGTGATAGGCTATCGCCTCGCCCTCTCTATCCTCATCGGTTGCTAGATAAACTTGCCCCGCCTTAGCCGCTTTTTCTTTTAACTCCTTAACTAAGGCACTATGATCTTTTGAAATTCTATACTCTGGCACGAAATGATCTTCTTCTATCTTTATCCCAAAGCTTGTCTTTGGCAAGTCTCTAATGTGTCCTTTTGACGCCATTACTTCGAATTTATCGCCTAAAAAATTGCTTATAGTCCTTGCCTTTGCGGGAGACTCGACTATGATTAAATCTTTTTTCATTTTATATACCTTCATAAATCAAAAGCCAAATTTAGCTAAAAATGTTTAAAAATTTACTTATAGTGAGCACTTGGGTGAGTTTAAAAGGCTAAATTTTGTAAATTTAGCCTTGATTTAGAGACTTTTTCTTGGAGTTTTGTGGTCGTAGTTTTTGTTAAAGACAAGCTTATCATTTTCTTTAACTTGCATTGCTCCTTTGATGTAAAAATACTCTTTATCGCTTGTTTGCGTTAAGATAATATCGGCATCCATCATACAATTTTCTCTACCGATTTTCATTTTTTGCGTAATGGTATATTTTGCACTGAGTGGGTCTTCGTTTTGGAGGGTTAATTCTCTTTTAAGGTTGTGTTCGACCAAAACATCAATTTCGTCAAAGCGATAAACCCCCTCGCCAAAGACTCCTCCAACTCCGTCTGTTATGTAGGTAAAAGTATCGCTTAAAATATCATAGCTTACACTCCTATCGACCTTGCCTTCTTTAAGGATAGTAAGGGAAGTTAAGGCGGCACTTTGTGCATCAAAATCGACCTTGTTGCTATCTTTTCCGCTAAAAATAGGAAGAGCAAATTCACACGCACTTAAATCCAAATTTAAGGTCGCATTTTCTGGCATAGGCCAAAACATAGGCCAAAAAGTCGTTGCTAGGGAGAGTCTTAATTTAGAGCCTTTAGTAAAGCGATGTCCACAGCAATCAAGCCTTAATTCCCTTTCCACAAATTCATTTTTTGTTAAAGGTTTGAATTCGCTTTTTTCCTGATTGAGAGCTAGATTTAGTACTCCATAACTCACCCTTTGCACGAAGCCGTCTTCTCTTACTTCACTAAGTTGGGCAAAAAGCATAGCTTTTTCTTTGTCGCTACTTAGTCTTATCTTTAATAAAGGATAGCCCAAAACATCGACATCATTTTCTAAGATTTCACTTTCAAAAATGACAGCTAACCCATCATCAAGCCTCTGATCTGCTGGACTTTCTCCTAGAACTCCAGCTCCCATCCATTCGCCTGCTAAAAGTCCGTGATTTTGTGGAGTGTTAATTTTGATAAATTCTTTACTTTTACTAGAGCTTAAGCGATAAGGATTTAAAAAATAATTTGTGTTATTAATATCCTTGCTTGGATAATTTTCAAGTCCCACAAAACGCCCTTTCACTTCGCTAACTTTTGCACTTGGTTTTAAGGATTTTTCAATATAAGCTTGAATCATAGGGCAGTCAAGAGTATCATTTTCTACATCTTTTAGCCATTTATCCCACCATTTTAAAGCCTCTCCTAAAAAATTTATCGCAGGATTTGGAAAGCCATCGTGCGGATACACATGCGCCCAAGGACCGATAATAGCCTTTCTTGGCACTTTTAAGCCTTGCATAAGTGTAAAAACAGGATTTGTGTAAGAGTCCGCCCAACCATCTAGTGCAAAAACTGGCACTTCTATCGCTGCATAGTCCTCACTGACAGAGCCGTGTTTCCAATAGTCGTCCTTTAAGGGATGTTCCATCCATAAAGTAGGCCATAAAGGCATATTTTCAAGTCTATTGAGCCATTTTTCTCTGCCATTTGGATCGATTTTTGGATCGACAAAGCGTGCTTGATAGGCTAACATAATGTTTCCCCACCAAAAATTATCATTAAGCAAACAACCGCCCTTATAATGAATATCTTCATTAAATCTATCATCAGTAAAGCCCACAACTATAATGGCTTTTAAATGTTTTGGTCTTCTAGCTGCGACTTGTAGGGAATTAAACCCTCCCCACGACTTACCCATCATACCGACCTTTCCATTACACCACTCTTGCTTCGCAATCCACTCTATAACTTCTAGTGCGTCATCTTGCTCTTGTTTTAAATATTCATCTTTTAAAAGTCCATCAGACTCCCCACTTCCTCTCATATCAACTCTTACAACAGCATAGCCATTTCCCGCAAAATAGCCGTGCATAGGTTCATCTCTCGTTCTTGTTCCGTCATTTTTTCTATAAGGGATATATTCTAAAATGGCTGGGAATTTCTCATCGCCTTGCGGAAGCCAAATGCGTGCTGAAAGCCTAATTCCATCGCTTAAGCTAATCCACTCATTTTCTATAGTTTTGACTTGAAATTTAAAGTCTTTTATAATTTTTTTCATCATTTCTCCTTTTTATTGAATTTCTTAATCCACATCGCACAAAAGATTACGCCTAAAATTGCCATCGCAATCATAATGCTAAAATAATAATGATAGCCCTTAACCCCTGGATATCGGTCGAGTAAATCTCCTGCTAAAAGTGGAGCAAACACTTCAGGCAAATATCCAAAAGTAGAAACGATACCTATGGCTATTCCCGTTAAGTGCATAGGAATTTTTCCTTCGCTAAGTAAAGAATAATAAATACCAAAATTTGAATACATTGCCACATAAACAACGACACAAGCACTTGTTAAAATCGCCATTTGTAAAAATCCACTTAAAGACGCACTTAGCATTAAAAATGCTACTCCTATGCCCATAGTGATGAAACCTATCATCATTACCTTAGCTTTTCCATAACCATCTGCTACAAAGCCTCCTACTATCGATGAAACTGGGCGGATATAGGAGGCTAAAACCGTTAAGATTGCCGCAAATACAGCAGAAGTGCCAATGATATTACTTGCAAAAGGTGTGAAATAATAAAAACTCATATTAAAAAAATAAGTACAAAAAGTGATACAAACGATGAGCCAAAGTGCGTGATTTTTCAATAAAGTCAACAAATCTTTCATTTTTAATTTTTCACTTTCTTCTTTAACCTCATTTTTTAATAAAAAAAATAATAAAATCGCACTGAAAATAGGTGCTAGAGAATAAAACACAATAACCATTTCTATGCCTTGAGCCGCCAAAGCTTTAGATTGAAAATAGCCAAATATGCTTGTCGCAATTGCTAGATGTATAGCACTCACAACGCCCCTTCCTCCCTCAAATATCCCATAAGCTCTAGCTTGCTCCTTAGAATTTGCTAGAGAGCGGACGATTTTGATTAAAGAGGGCCAAAAAGTCAGTAAGGAAGTAATCCCCCAAATTCCATAAATCACAAGCAAAGAATTTAAAGAAGTAAAATATAAATGAAGCAGTCCTCCACAGCCTGTGGCAATCAAGGAAAAAATTAATAATTTCTTAGCCGCAAAACGATCTGCTAAATATCCGCCTAAAGCATAAGAAAAAAGCCCTAGTAAACCATACGCACTTCCTAAAAGTCCCATTTCAAAGTTATTTAAGTGATAAAGCGTCATATAATCATCATAATAATATTTTCTAAAATAAGGCAAACCATAAATAATAGAACCGCAAAAAGAAAGTAAAGTTAAGGTAAAAAAATTCTTTTTTAAGGTATTTTCCTCGGCTTTTTTCATCATCGATCCTTTTTTAATTGGTGTATTTTACTCTTAATTTTTATATAATTTTTGAATTTTTTTAAGCTTTTTGAAAATCAAAGGAGATTAAATTAAAATTGTGTATCTTATTTACACATTTTAATAATGATTGTGTAAGCTTTCTCCATTTTCTATTAAACTTGGAACACTTCTTGCTTGATTAGCTTTAGCAATTTTGAAGCAAGATTTTATGAAAAAGGATTCACTATGATGCGTTCTCTTTGGTCGGGCGTGAGCGGTATGCAAGCGCACCAAATCGCAATGGATGTTGAAGGCAATAACATTTCCAATGTCAATACCACAGGTTTTAAATACTCAAGAGCCGATTTTGGCACGATGTTTTCTCAAACGGTAAAAATCGCCACCGTCCCCACAGACGGTCGCGGCGGACAAAATCCTCTCCAAGTAGGACTTGGCACGAGCATAAGCTCTACGACTAGAATTCACTCTCAAGGCTCCGTGCAAACAACAAATAAAAACACTGATGTCGCGATTAATGGAGACGGCTTTTTTATGCTGAGTGATGATGGGGGGCTTACGCGTTATCTTACAAGAGACGGGGATTTTAAGCTTGATGCGTATGGAAATTTTGTCAACAATACGGGATTTGTCGTGCAGGGCTGGAACATCAACTGGGATGATCAGAGCATCGACTCCTCTCGTTCTCCGCAAAATATCTTTGTCGATCCGGGTATGCACATCCCAGCGCAAAAGAGCACCGAAGTAGCGATAAAAGCAAATCTTAATAGTGGGCTTAATGTAGGTCAGGCTTCGCGTCCTATCTATGGGCTTGACTCCATCCACGGCTGGAACAAAAAGCTAGGCACACCCAAGGACGAAAACGACACAGGCACGACTCAATTTTACACCACTTCTAAAAATTCTATGGAAGTAACTGAAAAGGGCGTGGATGCGGGCTCGCTTTTTGACGGGAACGGCAAGGGGCTAAATTTAAGAAACGGTCAAGGTATGTGGGTGAGCTTTGCGGATGCGAAGTTTAAAACACACAAGCTACAAGGACTTAATGCCTTTAACCCGAACAATAAAGCCACACAAAACAATGTCGTCTTCTGGGGAAGCGAGCAGCAAGTCGTGCGCCTTGACATAGAAATTAACGGCGTAGCCATACAAAATGCAAACATAAGAAGCCTAGATGAAGCCGTAAATTACATCAACACCTTCACATCTCCTACCGATACGCGTCAAGGCACAGGGGTAAAAGCGGTAAAAACTGCCGACGGTAAGGGCATAGACTTCATCAACACAAACAGCGAGGGCACCACGGATAATATGAAAAACATCAATTTAGTGGTAAATCTAGCCAACCAAGCCGGTGAAATTTACAACGCAACTTGGAATAATAATAATACCTTCACCTTCGCTGAGCAAAATGCGGGGGGAAATGTGAGCAGCTGGACAGCAACGGGGGGAAATGTGCAAGGGGGTCAAGTCACAGGTCCTATAAATGCTACCGTCATCACAGCACACAAGTATGTCTATAGCTCAAGCCCTGTGCAAATCCCACCTATGCACAATCCTGACGGAGGACCAGCTTTTCAACCTGGGCAGAACGGTATACAACCTCCAACAGACCCAGCCTCACGCGAATACTGGGATACCATAGGGGGTAAGAGATATAATGATGATGTAAGAACCTTCCGCACGACTGAGGACTTGAGAGAGCTTTTACAGCGTGATGTGAGGTATGGGGTGGATTATAACGGGGATGCTGGCTTTGGTTTGCAAGATGTGAATCAAAAAGTCCAAGTAGTCATCACAGAAGATGGACGCTTTAGCATCTCTAACGCTAAAGAAGAAAGCACCATCCCACAAGGCTCTATCCCAGGCGGTAATAACCAAGTCGAAACGGGTAATCCTAAGGACTTAAATTTCAACATCACAGCCTACACGGACGCGCAAGGAAAGGTAAGCACAAATGATGCCTTTACAAGAATCTTTAAGGGCTTTGATGGGGTTCAAACGACTGGAAGCCAGAAGAAAGAAAGTGAGCAGCTAAAGCTTTCAGCCTTTTCTGCGGGGCTTGAAATCTTTGACTCTCTTGGAAGTAAGCATACTTTAGAGGTGGAATTTGTCAAGCAAACCACCACTCAAGACGGCGGAAACGAATGGCAAATGATAATCCGCGTGCCTGAACCTGCTGAAATCAACACAACAGGCGATGGCGGACCTGAAAATATCCTTGTAGGCACAGCACGCTTTAACAATGACGGAAGCCTCTCAAGCTATAGTCCAAGGACTATAAATTTCAGCCCAAACAACGGCGCGAAGCCAAACCAGCAAATCAAGCTCTCCTTTGGGACAAGCGGCGGAAACGATGGGCTAGTAAGCTCAAGCTCGCCCTCAACACTTACGAATCAAGCAACCGATGGCTACACTTCGGGGAATTTAAAGCCTGATGCTATCCGCGTGGATGAGAAGGGCAACTTGCTAGGCGAATTTACCAACGGAAAAGTTTTTGCCGTGGCAAAAATCGCTATGGCTAGCGTGGCGAATAATATGGGGCTTGAAGAAATCGGCGGGAATCTTTTCAAAGTAACGGGAAATAGCGGGGACATCGTAGTCGGTGAAGCAGGAACAGGCGGAAGAGGCGAGATGAAAACCTCAGCGCTTGAAATGAGTAATGTGGATTTAAGCCGCTCTCTTACCCAGCTCATCGTGGTGCAAA
Source organism: Campylobacter felis (assembly GCF_030250085.1). Classification (NCBI taxonomy): domain Bacteria; kingdom Pseudomonadati; phylum Campylobacterota; class Epsilonproteobacteria; order Campylobacterales; family Campylobacteraceae; genus Campylobacter; species Campylobacter felis. The sequence continues at coordinate 154,514 of NZ_JANURX010000002.1, read as the reverse complement.
GGGGCTACCAAGCCAACTCTAAGACCATAAGCACAAGCGATCAGATGCTTAACACGCTTTTACAGCTTAAGCAGTAGGGGGTTTTAGGGTGGATTACCACACGCCACTTTTAGCGGCTCGTAATGACGACTTAATCAAGAGCGGCGGAGTATAACCGCCCAGCCGAGTCGTGTGAGGGTCCCACCGCGTCATTGCGAGGAAGCCGTAGGCTGACGAAGCAATCTAAACCTTGAATTTAAGGGGATTGCTTCAAGGCTCACGCCTTTCGCAATGACGAGAAACAAAAAAAAGGAAAGCAAAGTGAAGCAAAAACGCCCTTGCGTTTATATCTTGTGTAACAAAGCAAACAGGACGCTTTATGTGGGCGTAACGAGTGATTTGCAAGGTAGAATTTACCAGCACAAAAATAAAAGCTTTGGCGGTTTCACGGCTAAATACAATGTGAGCCATCTGGCTTATTTTGAATTTTGAAAGTATGGAAGAAGCCATTTTGCGAGAAAAACAGCTCAAAGGTGGCAGCCGTGCTAAGAAAATCGCTTTAATCTTAAGCGTCTTGGCGTGATTTAAGTGAAGATTTTGTTTAGCCTCCGTCATTGCGAAAATAAGGGAATTACCACGCTGCTTTTAGCGGCTCGTAATGACGAGGATTTAAAGCCCAGCTTTACAAGCCTAGTTTCGCTAGTCTTGTAATACTAGGCTTGACTGCCTTCAATTTATTGCTAACCCGCTCTTTGGGGCGGGTTGCAATATTAATCTTTTCTTAAAATTCTTTTGATGAAAAATAATACCGCTCCTATGAAGAAGATAAGGGCTAAAAGCTCATTATTATGCACGCTAAGTCCAAGTTCAAGCGGACTTTCACTTCCGCCACGACTTAAAGAAAAAGCGGTAATCCCAGCGATGATAACCCCACAAAGACTTTCCCCAACGATAAGCCCAGAGGCAAAAAGTGTGCCTCTTTGCTCACTTTTGGCAAGTTTTTCATCTTTGTGTGAATTTTTAGCGTATTTTTTGGCAAGTTTTTTCATAATGAGATATTTTAAAACCCCTCCTATAACTAAAGGGATATTTACAGAAGGTGGGAGGTAAATGCCTATACCTACGGCTAAAGGCGGGAGCATTTTATCACTTTTTCTTAAAAATTTATCGATGATGATGACTAAAATACCTACGCAAATTCCAAAGGCGATGTATTTCCACTCTATATTTTGATGAAAAATACCTTGTGCTATGGTACTCATAAGATTAGCTTGAGGGGCGGCTAGGGCGGTGCTTGTATCCATACCCTCTCTAGGCATAGCTCCTACAAAACCATAAGCTTGATAAAGTAAATTTAAAACAGGCGTGATAGCTAAACTCCCAAAAATACAACCTATAAGCAAAGAAACTTGCTGTTTCCAAGGAGTCGCACCGACTAAGTGTCCTGTTTTTAAATCTTGTAAATTATCATTTGAAATCGCTGCTGTGGCTAAAATCACACTTGTGATAAAAATGGCTAAAGCGATAGCAAATTTAGAAAGTGCCTCGCCCTTAAAAATATCTGCTCCTACAAGCAAAATCATCAAAGAAGAGATGATAATGGCTATCAAACCTATGCCAGAAATAGGGCTTGAAGATGAGCCAACAAGTCCTGCCATATAGCCACAAGCTGCCGCTACAAAAAAGCCGATTAAAACCGCTAAAATCGTCCCACCTACGCTAAAAAGCAAGGTATAAAAAGAGCTTAAATTCGCCTCACTCACAAAGCTATAAAAGGTCGCAAAAAGCCCTAAAAGCGTGATGAAAAATAACACCGCAATGCTTTTAAATGAAAGGTCTTGTTTGCTTAGTTCCGGGCTAAGTTTAGCGTGTTTAAGTAGCTCTTTCATACCCTCAAACACGGGCTTTAAAAGCTCAAAAAGAGTCCAAAGTGCTGCTATGGCTATGGCACCTGTGCCAATAAGCCTTACCTTATCTTTCCATACACTCCCTGCTAAACTTACCGCCTCGCTTGTATTGCTAAATTCAAAGCTTGAAAGATAAGGCGTAAAAACGCCCCACGCTAAAAACATTCCTACAAAAAGCGCAACCGCCCCTGTAAGTCCTACGAGATACCCAGCACCTAAAAGTGCTAGAGAATAGCCCATAGAAAAGCCAAAAGCCATTTTATTCCAAATAAAGGCTAGAGAGCTTTCACTCGCTATGATTTTAAAGCCACTGCTAAAAAGACTCATTATAGCAGCGATGAAAGAGCCAAGTGCGATTTCTTTCACGCCCTCTTTGCCCTTTTTATCGCTTTGAGCTTTATTTGCTACCTTTAAAATTTCAGCTGCCGCCCTGCCCTCTGGGTAGGCTAATTTACTCTCCACTACCATAACACGCCTTAAAGGTATGGTAAAAAGCACTCCAAGCACCCCACCACAAAGGCAAATCATAAAGGTTTGCCATAGGGGAAATTCACTCCAATACCCACACATAAAAAGCCCCGGTATGACAAAAATGACCGCCGAAAGCGTTCCAGCGGCGGAAGCTTCTGTTTGCACCATATTATTTTCTAAAATGCTTGAATTTTTAAATAAACTTAAAACCGCCATAGAAATGACAACAGCAGGGATAGAGGAGGAAAAAGTAAGCCCCACTTTAAGCCCCAAATAAACATTAGAAGCGGTAAAGATGAGAGTTAAAATACTCCCTAAAATCAAGCCTCTAAGGGTCAGTTCGCGTAAATTTTTTGAAGTGTGCATAGTAAATCCTTGTATTTTGATAAAGGCAAAAAGATATATAAAAAGTTCTTAAAATTTAATGAAATTAAGTTAATTTTAAATTTCGTTTGTAAATTTAAAGTAAGATTTGACGAAATCATTTTAAGGGTAAGCTTTGGAAAATTTATATGCTTTGATACTTGGCATTATCGAGGGTTTGACGGAATTTTTGCCTATTTCTAGCACGGGACATATGATTTTAGGGACGACTATTTTAGGGATTAAAATGGACGATTTTTGGCGGTCTTTTTTGATTATTATCCAGCTTGGTTCGATTTTGGCGGTGCTTTTTGTTTTTTGGCGTAAGCTTTTGCAAAGCTTTGTTTTGTGGCTTAAATTAGCCTTTGCCTTTTTACCTACGGGGCTTATAGGGCTTTTTGTGGCGAAGCATTTGGAGCTTTTGTTTAATGGCTATGTTGTCGTCTTCATGCTGGTGCTGGGGGGGGTGGTTTTTATAGCGATTGAGCTTTTGCACAAAGGGAAGAGTTATGCGGTGAATTCCTTAGATGAAGTGAGCTTTAAACAAGCTTTTTGCATAGGGCTAATCCAGTCTTTAGCGATGATTCCGGGCACTTCAAGGAGCGGAGCTAGCATTATAGGCGGACTTTTGCTAGGGCTTAACCGCAAGGTTGCGGCGGAATTTAGCTTTTTACTTGCTGTGCCGACTATGATGATAGCAACTTGTTATAGCATTTACAAAGAGCCAAGCATTTTAAGCAGTGCCTCTTCTTTTACGCCTCTTTTTATAGGCTTTGTGGTGGCTTTTGTGGTGGCGGTTTTGGTGATTAAATTTTTCTTAAAATTCATCGCTAAATTTGACTTTATTCCTTTTGGGATTTATCGTATTATTTTAGGGCTTGTTTTCTTTTATCTTTATAGCACGGCTTTACTTTCACCTCAAAACTTTTAATTCAATTCTCAAGTTTTTTTAAAAAATAACGATATAGATTTTACAGAAATTTCTAATTGGGACACAAATATAGTATGAGGATTACTAACATTGCAGCACTTAGTGCTTATACCAGTGTTAAATCAAATTCCAGCGCTCTCTCAGCGTCTTTGCAACGCCTATCTTCAGGCTTACGCATTAATTCTGCCAAAGACGATGCCTCCTCAAGTGCTATTAGTTCCCAGCTTCTTAGCTCTTCTCACACTCTCAATCAGGCTAATAACAACGCCAATGATGCAAAAGCAATGTTCCAAATAGCCGACAAAGCTATGGACGAGCAAATTAAAATCGTGGAAATGATTAAGGTTAAAGCAACTCAAGCCGCACAAGATGGACAAAGTGCTAAAACAAGGAGAATGATACAAGCGGACATTAATCGACTTTTGGAAGCTTATGATAATATCGCCAATACGACCTCCTACAACGGCATACAGCTTTTAAGCGGGGGCTTTGTGAATAAAAAATTCCAAATCGGCTCCCAATCCAACCAAGTCGTCCAAGCCTCCATCGGCTCAACCCTTTCTTCTAAAGTCGGCAATACGCGTTTTGAAACAGGTGCTAATATCGTCGCAGGTAATTATGGTAGCATTGATGTGAAAATCAATTCTACTATTAATAATAAAACTTTCACTTTTTCAGGCGTGGAAATCGGCACCAAGCTCAATTATGGCTTGGGTGATTTAGTGGAAAGAATAAATAATGTTAGCACTCAAACAGGCATTAAAGCAAGTTATGATGTCCGCACCGTAGGAACAGACAATATCACAGCAGGTAAAACCGGGGCGGATTTTAGTATCAATGGCACTTTAATCGGCTCTATCTCCGTGCAGGATAATGATAAAAACGGCGCTCTCGTGCAAGCTATTAATGCTGTTAAAACTACCACAGGTGTGGAGGCGGCTATCAATGCTTTTGGGAATTTAGAACTGCGTTCAACGGATGGCAGGGGGATAGTCCTAAAGGATAGCAGCAATGGTTTTTTTGGTTTAGCACATCTTAGAAATGGACAAAGCGTTCAAGCAAAGTTGGAAGATTTTAAGCCTATTACCGCAGCAGACGGCGTTAAGATTAATGATATTAATGTAGGTCCAGCAGCCACCCCAGAAGCTTTAGTTTCTAATGTCAATGCCCTTACCCCACAAACAGGAGTTTCCGCGAAAATCCAAGATGGAGTTATACTCTTTATGGCTTTAGACCCTACGAAGCGACTCAATATGAGCGGGAATCAAGTTACACCTAATTTAGGCGTGCCACTTACCACTGTGCGTGGGGATTGGGTAACAAAAGATAAATTTATCACGCGTATGCCAAATGCTGCACACCCAGAATACAACGGCATAGCCATACAGGTAATTAAGAGAGGACAACCGGGCGTTAAGGTTTATACGGAAAGGACGATTTTAGAGGGTAAGGCGGATGGGAAGTATTATCTACAAGATCTTGTAGATTGTTTTAATAAAGATAGTCATAAAACAGGCATCACAGCCTTTATAGAAGAAAACCCCAATGACCCTAATCAACAACGCATTTGTTTCACTATGCCTGATGATGTGGTGGCTATTACCGGTATGAGTACGCATAATTATCCTCAAAATCCTCCACCGCAAAATACTGGAGGAGCTGGAAACTTTGGTTTTGGCGGTAGCAAGGCGAGAAATGCAGATGGCGCTAAACTTACTTCTTTTAATGAGAATTTCGGTAGACTTAAGCTTGTAAGCTCAGGACCTAAAGATATACAAATGCAAGTTAAACTTAATAATGTGGAGATTAATTCTCTCTTAGGTTTTGATGCCTCAATGACAGGCTTTGCGGAAGAAAATGTATCTTTAAGGGATATGAAAGGCTTGATGAGTTCGGCACAAGAAAATGCTTTGGGCTTTTTCCATTCTATTTTTGATACTTATATTGATGGTAGAGAGGGCTTACATCTTAAAAAAGCGATGGCTTTAATGGATGTAGCAGACACTGCTTTGGAAAATTTAGATTCTATTCGCTCGGATTTAGGCAGTGTGCAACAACAACTTGATGCGACCATTAATAATATTAGCATCACAGAAATTTCACTTTCCGCAGCGGCTTCTCAACTTAAAGATGTGGATTTTGCCGCAGAGAATGCGAATTTTTCTAAATCACAACTTCTTACAGAATTTAGTTCCGCTATGCTTTATAATGCGATGAAAGTTAGGGAAGAAAATATCTTATCGCTATTGGTATAAATTTAAAAAGAGCTTAAGTTGAAAGAGTATAGAATTACGCTATTTTTATAAGGAGTCAAATGGATAAAATTTGTATAGCTTACAAAGATAAAGACACTCTCATAGATACTCAAAGCGTGAAAAATTTGGATTTTGAAAAGGTTTATTTTGACAATTCTAAGGAGGCTTTAGAAGTCATTCGGCATTCTTGTGCGCATTTAATGGCGCAGGCGATTAAAGCACTTTACCCTGAGGCGAAATTTTTTGTGGGACCCGTGATAGAAGATGGCTTTTATTATGATTTTCGTGTGAGTTTTAAGCTAGGCGAGGAAGACTTAGTAAGAATAGAAAAAAAGATGAAAGAGTTCGCCGAAGCTAAGCTTGAAATTCAAAAATACACCCTAAGCAAACAAGAAGCCTTAGAAAAATTTAAAGATGATGACTTGAAACAAGAGGTTTTAGCAAAAATCCCAAGCGATGAGGTCAGCATTTATAAGCAGGGGGAATTTGAGGACCTGTGTCGTGGTCCGCACGCTCCCAATACGAAATTTTTGCGTTTTTTTAAACTCACGCGCGTGGCGGGGGCTTACCTTGGAGGCGATGAAAAGCGAGAAATGCTCACCAGAATTTACGGCACAGCTTTTGCGGATAAAGAGAGCTTGAAAGAGCATTTGCACATCATCGAAGAGGCCAAAAAAAGAGACCATAGAAAGCTTGGAAATGAGCTTAAGCTTTTTAGCTTTGATGAGCAAATTGGAGGCGGCTTACCGATATGGCTGAGTAATGGAGCAAGGCTTCGCTCAAAACTGGAGCATTTGCTTTATAAAATTCATCGTTTGCGTGGCTATGAGCCTGTGAGGGGGCCTGAGCTTTTGAAAGCTGAGGCGTGGAAGATTAGCGGGCATTATGCAAACTATAAAGAAAATATGTATTTTACGCACATTGACGAGCAAGAATACGGCATCAAGCCGATGAACTGCGTGGGGCATATTAAAATTTATCAAAGCGAGGTGAGGAGCTACCGCGATTTGCCTTTGAAATTTTTCGAGTATGGGGTAGTGCATAGGCACGAAAAAAGCGGGGTTTTGCACGGGCTTTTTAGGGTGAGGGAATTTACCCAAGATGATGCGCATATTTTTTGTATGCCAAGCCAGATTAAAGAGCAGGTGCTTGAAATTCTAGCCTTTGTGGATAATTTGATGAAGCTTTTTGACTTTAGTTATGAAATGGAAATTTCAACTAAGCCTGAAAAAGCTATAGGCGATGATGCGATTTGGGAGGTGGCAACAAGGGCTTTAAAAGAAGCTTTAGACGAGCAGGGCTTAAAATACGGCATTGATGAGGGGGGTGGGGCTTTTTATGGTCCTAAGATTGACATTAAAATTACAGACGCGCTAAAACGCAAATGGCAGTGTGGGACCATACAGGTAGATTTTAATTTACCTGAGCGTTTTGCGCTAGAATACACCACAAGCGAGAATGCTAAAGAGCGCCCTGTGATGCTTCACCGTGCAATTTTAGGCTCTTTTGAGAGATTTATAGGGATTTTAACTGAGCATTGTGCGGGAGAATTTCCTTTTTTCATCGCGCCTGTGCAAGTGGGCTTAGTGCCTATAAACGAAACGCATTTAGCCTATGCAAAGGGTATAGAAAAAATGCTTTTAGAACTTGGCGTGGATAGTGAAATTTACGATAAAAACGAAAGCCTAAGCAAGAAAATCCGCAACGCTGAAAAGCAAAAATTACCGATGATTTTAGTTTTGGGCGATGAGGAGCTGTCAAATAGGGCTGTGGCTTTAAGAGATAGGAGGGCTAAGGAGCAAAAAAGCCTTAGCTTAGATGAATTTATCAATTTAGTGAAGGAGAAAATGAATGAGGTTGCGTTTTGAGTAGGGAAAAAGATGTTTTACTCAATGATGAGATAAGGGCTAACGAGCTTCGTTGCGTGGGTGATGATGGTAAGGCTTATGGGATTATTAGTAGCGATGAGGCTTTAGAAATAGCGAATCGTTTGGGGCTTGACTTGGTTTTGATCGCTCCTGATGCCAAGCCGCCTGTGGCAAAAATTATGGACTATGGGAAATTCCGCTACCAGCAAGAAAAAAAGCAAAAAGAGGCGAAAAAAAAGCAAAAAGTCATCGATGTGAAAGAAATCAAGCTTTCTGTGAAAATCGCGCAAAATGATATTAATTACAAGGTCAAGCACGCTTTGGAATTTTTAGAGCAGGGCAAACATGTGAAATTTCGCGTTTTTTTAAAAGGGCGTGAGATGTCAAATCCTGAAGCGGGTGTGGCTTTACTTGAAAAAATTTGGCAAAGCATAGAGGATAAGGCAAACCGCGATAAAGAGCCAAATTTTGAGGGGCGTTATGTCAATATGCTTGTAACGCCGAAAAAGGCTTAGGGTGCCTAGAGAAGCTTTAAGAGCGAGCATTAAACAGCATAAAGCAAAAAATTTAAAATCAAAAAATGATGATTTAAATTTAGATTTAGCGATGAAAAAAACTAAAAAATACCTAGAGGAGCGATTCTTGAGGGGGGGGGGGGGGTAGCTAATTTTGTAGATGGTAAATATTATTTTGAAATTGCTAAAAAGCTTGATTTGTCCTTTATGATAGAAAATATTAAAGCCTCTAAGCTTAGAGCTGAATTTGATACGAGTTTTATGGATAGAGCGATTTATCCTGATGGTGGGATTTTATTTTTAAAGAAAAAAGATGAGCCAAATTTTGCTAAGGTGCTTCTCATCACAGAAGCCAAAAGGCAAGGCACAAATGACGAAAGAGCAAAAGAGGGCAGGAAAAAACAAGCCACAGGTAACGCTATAGAAAGATTAGGCAAAAATCTCACAGGCATTAAAGCTATGCTTAATCACGAAAAAATAACACCTTTTGTGTGTTTTGGCTGGGGTTGCGATTTTGCTCCCAGCGAAAAAACGGTGTTAGCAAAACTCAATGTCCTTAACGAATTTTACTATCTTAATAAAACTTACATTTTCAAAACGGACGGCAATAGTAATTTTAATTATTTTTCTCCCGTGAGTTATGTATTTTAGAGAGGAAAAGTGGGAAGCAGAGGAGATGTTTCACATTTGCAAAGAGATAGCCGAAACGGCTTTGAGATACTATATTTTTTAGGGGCAAAACAATGCAAGAAAATCCCGCTTTTTTAAAAGAGCAAATCATCACTTATTTGGGTAATAAAAGAGCCCTGCTAGGCTTTTTAAAACAGGGTTTTGACTATGCAAAAAAAGAGCTTAAAAAAGACAAACTTAGCTTTTTAGATATGTTTAGTGGCTCAGGGGTCGTTAGCCGTTTTGCTAAGGCACATAGTAGCTTTATTATCGCAAATGATTTGGAGCTTTATTCTAAAATCATTAATTCTTGTTATCTAGCAAATTTAGACAAAGACGCGTTTGAAAATTTAAAATCTTTACACAAAAAGCTTTTAAGCACCCCCTTAAAAAAGGGCTTTATCAGTGAGCTTTACGCTCCCAAAAATGAGGCAAATATCCAAAAAAATGAGCGTGTTTTTTACACTAGAGAAAATGCGCTTTATTTAGACAGCTTAAGACAAGCCATAGAAAAAGAAATTCCAACGAATTTACGCTATTTTTTCTTAGCACCCTTGCTTTATGAAGCTAGCGTTCATGCTAATACAAGTGGCGTTTTTAAGGGCTTTTATAAGGATAAAAACGGCGTGGGTAAATTTGGCGGAGTGGGAGAAAACGCCCTTTCGCGTATTAAGGGCAAGATGAGCTTAAAACTGCCCGTTTTTTCAAATTTCACTTGCGAATTTGAGGTTTTACAAAAAGACGCAAATATTTTAAGTAAAGAGCTTGAAAGGCTTGATTTGGCTTATTTTGACCCCCCTTATAACCAACACCCTTATGGCTCAAATTATTTTATGCTAAATCTTTTGGCTAATTATGAAAAGCCCCGCGAAATTTCTAAGGTAAGTGGCATACCAAAGCAATGGAATCGTAGCGTTTATAATAAAGCTAAAGAAGCCGAAGAAGCCCTTTTTGAGCTAATTTTTCAAACCCCTGCGAAAATCATTTTGCTTTCTTATAATTGCGAAGGTTTTGTCAAAAAAGAAAATTTCACAAAAAGGCTTAAAAAGCTTGGAAAATGCTTTGTTTTAGAGCAAGATTATAACGCTTTTCGCGCAAGCCGTAATCTTAAAAATCGTCCCATACATATTAAAGAACAGCTTTATATCGTTAAAAAAGCTTAGGTTGATTTTTCAAGCACCCATAAGTATTCAAATACACTATTTTTCTGCACTTTAGCATTGCTTTTAAATCGCCTGTAAGGAATTTCATAAAAACTTACTTGACCAAAGGATTCTAAAAGCTTAGAAATGGAATTTTTATCCATAATGCCATCGCTATTGTAGCTTAACACTAAGTTTTTATAGCAAGATAATTTTGCAATATTTTCTAGCTGTATTAAAGCAGTTTTTGCGTTGCAAAATAGGCTTTTTTGCTCCCCCCACTCACGCATTCCAGCCACGCCTTTAATGCTAGGATTATCATATCTTGCAAGGGTTTCTAGTAAATGATAATTTGGGGCGTATTGTCTTTGATTATAAGGCGGGTCAAGATAAAGTATATCAATAGGCTTTTTAAAACCTTGCAAAATCTTCACGCTATCCCCGCAAAAGCACTCCCCGCTTATGCCCTGCGAAAATTCAATAGCCTTTAGCATAAAAGGCTTTAAAGCTCTTTTATCCCAACTCTTACAAAATGCTGCATACACACCTGCCACATTTGCAAATAAAGACACAGATTCTAAAAGTGTGGCAAGGAGGATAAAATACTCACTCTCATTGATATGATGTTCATTTTTCCATTGCTCTATTTGCAAACGCATCGCATCTATTTTTTGTGCATTTTCTTGTGTGAAATACATTCTTGCATTTGTCGGGTTGGGTGCATAATGTGTGCCAATAAAGCCTTGCACACCCCGCAAAGAATTTAAAAAATTTAGCACCTTTTCATAAGGAGTGTTAAAAAAAGTGCGACTTTGCAAGGATTGTTTTTCTATAAGTGGCAAAAGCTTTTCAAAAGTTGGAATCCCATACTCCAAATATGCTTTTTGCAAACAATAAGAAAAATACAGCATATCACTACCATACACTTTAAAGCCTTTATGCCTAAAGAATTTCCCCACACTTACACTGCCGCTAAAAACATCAAAAAAGCTTTGGTTTTCTGCCTTAACAAGCCCAAGTTTTTGTAAAAAGTCATAAATGATGGGGGCTAATTTTTCTTTATTGCCAATAAAACGCATTATCCGCCTTGTAGTTTGTAATGAATACTTCTTGCGTGTGTTGTTTATCCCTATATTTTGCTTGATAATTTGCATTTGTATAGTGTGCTTGTATAGTGTAGATATAAAAATTATGCGTCTCTAACCATTGTTTTAAAAGCTTATTTTCTTGTCCTTTGTGGGTAAGGACATTTGAAAGCCCAAAGAGAATACCTTTAGAATCTAGTTTGCTAAGATAGTTTAAAAGCCATTTTTCTAGGCTTTCATTCCAGCCACTAAAACCCCTTTTACCATCATTATAAGTGCCCTGCGTGATAAGATAGGGTGGGTCGCAATACACAAACAATTCTTTATCTTGCATAGAATCTAAAGTGCTAAAAATTTCACTAAAATCAAGGCTAGAAAATGTGATACTGATTTGTTGTAGGGATTGTATAAAATCAATGAGATTGATTTTCATTTGTGGGTTAAAACTTGAGCGATTTCTGCCAAAAGGGGTATTAAAATGATGTGCGTTATTAAAGCGTATTTGATGATTAAAACTAAAAGCAAGAAGTGCAAGTAATTTTAAAGGATGTTTATACGCATTATAATCCTGTCTTAAAAGTTTATAACCCTCTGCATTTTCTTTGCTTAAAGCATAAAAATGTATGATTTGCTCTATTTCTTGCAGTGTTTTCTCTAAAGGATTTTGTTGCAAAAATCTTAAAAGAGCGATAAGATAACTTAAATTATCATTTGCCAAAATTCGCTTGGCATTGACATTGATTGCTACATTACAACCTCCACAAAATACATCTATAAAAGTATCAATTTTTTTAGGAAATAAGGGTAGGATTTGGGGTAAGATTTTGTATTTTCCGCCAATGTAATTGAGTGGGGATTTGATATGGTGCATTACTTCTCATATTTTCTTAAATATTCTATCACTTTCTCCAAAAACTTTGGGTTATCTTTAAATCTGCCAAGTCCCGTATTGCAACTATCACATATCCATTCCCTACCTTCACCTGTCTCGTGGTTGTGATCCCTAACAAGATTTGCTGTTACTCCTACAATACTTCTCTTTTCGCAAATTGGGCAAGTAAAAATACTGCCTTTAGGTGGTGCAATTTTGTCCATTCGCTTTTTTTCATTATTAGAAAGCTTTACGCCATCAATATGTTTTCTACACTCTCTGCAACTTGGTCTAGTGGTTTTGTTACCCTTTGCATCGGTTTGATTAATTTCAAAACTACCAGTATCTTTCAAAATATGACAAATATTGCATATTTTACAATCAAATCCTTTTCCAGTTTTGTAAATGTCAATTGATTCTAAATTCTCAAAATTTACTTTTTTAATTTCATTGACACCTATAAATAAAACCATTGCAGATTCTCCATTAATCGCCTTGACAATACCAACAGAATTTTTTACCACACTACCAATTTGCTTATTTGCAATCACAAAATTATCAATATTTAAAAGCATAAATTACTCCTATATTTATCTAGTCTTTTTTTTGCTATTTCAATGTATTCCCAACTTATATCTACTCCTATAAAATTTCTCTTAGCTAAAAAAGCCATTTTGCAAGTTGTCCCAGAGCCACACATTGGGTCAAATACAATATCTCCCTCATTACTCCAAGACAAAATATGATCAAGAGCAAGTTGTTCGGGATACATAGCCGGGTGTTTAAAAGCTTCTCTATCATTTGTTGTTCCACCAAGCCCTACGGCATAATACCAAATATTTGTCTTTGTCTTTTCTTGTTTCAATTCTTTAAGAACTTTATTATTCTTACCATCTGATTTTTTATTTGCCACCAACATTTCAAAACCATTTCTTGCGGTTTTTTCTTTAAGTGGATTAAAAGTTTTCGGTTTTCCTTTAGAAAAAATAAACATATACTCATACCCATTAGTATAAGCATTTGAACGCATAAAAGGTGTGTTTTTTTTCGCATATATCATAACATCGTGTGCATTAAATCCAATTTTTTGAAAATATAAGGCCTGTTTAAAACTTGTCAAGCTTTTATTTCCGTTTTTGATTTTATCACCAACAACCCAAACAACAATTCCCCCTTTTTTTACAATCCTAAAAATTTCATTTGCTATACTCTCAAATTCAAAATTATACCCCTTGTAATCCCTTAGGTTATCATATGGCGGAGAAGTTACAACTAAATCAACACTATTGTCGTGCATTCTCTTTTGCATAAAATGCACACAATCATCAATATAAAAATTATTTAATAAATTGTTGGTGCTTACATCAATATATTTTGTCATTATTTACCTCAATTTTCCGTTTATTATAACATAACCTAAACACACAAATATTCAAAAAACTACTCGTCCCACTCACAATTTTGACATAGATTTTTTCAATCGCCTTGCACGACACGCCTAGAATCTCATAGCTAAAAGTAAAGCAATTTTCTTTAACAATGGGTAAAATCTTAAGAGTATCCACAAAAGCACAAAGATTTTTATCCTGTAAAAATCTTGTGATTATAGTGTGTAAAACCTCTTGTTTTGGTCGCTCTTCTGTGAGGATATAAAGATTCAAATCTTTCCTTTTCTCTTTTTATGAAATTATAACATAGCAATAAAAGCTTTGTTTAATGTGGCTTTGAAGGCAGATTTATCATTATAAGTTTAGAATTTTCTTAATACTTTTTAAATCAATTTTTATTTTAAAATAATATAATCGAAATCTCAAAATTAAGGAAAAAAATGGAACTTAAGGTAGGAATTTTAGGTGCTAGTGGCTATGTGGGTAATGAGCTTGTGAAAATTCTCTCAAAACACCCCAAAACAAAGCTTACTTACATAGGCTCAAAAAATAATGTGGGACAAAGTTACAACGCCCTTTATCCGCACTCAAATTTAAGTCTTCAATTTGCTAGCGAGGATTTAAGTAAAATTCAGCTTGATGTGCTTTTTATGGCGACTCCGCACGAATTTAGTGCGAGTTTTATTAATGATGCTTTATTAAAGCGTATGAAAATTATCGATTTGAGTGCGGATTTTCGCTTGAAAAATTTGCGAAATTATGAGCTTTATTATCATTTTACTCACCCTAATGAAAAGCTTGTCAAAGAGGCTGTTTATGGGCTTAGTGAGCTTTATTGTGAGGAGATAAAAAAGGCGCGTTTAGTGGCAAATGCGGGCTGTTATACGACTTGCTCTATCCTTAGTCTTTATCCTGTGGTGAAGGAAAAAATCATCGATTTAAATTCCATTATCATCGATGCGAAAAGCGGAGTAAGTGGGGCTGGACGCGGAGCTAAGATAGAGAATTTATTTTGCGAAGTCAATGAAAATTTCAAGGCTTATGCTATTGCTTCGCACCGTCATACACCAGAGATTGAAGAGCAATTAAGCCTTGCAGCAAATGAGGAGCTAAAAATTCAATTCACTCCGCACCTTGTCCCTATGCAAAGGGGGATTTTAGCAAGTATTTACGCAAATTTAGCCTGTGAAATTGATGAAAATGAGCTTAGAAAAATTTATGAAAAATACTATAAAGATAAGCTTTTCATTCGCCTTTTGCCTGAAAAAACTTATCCGCAAACGCATTTTGTAAGCCATAGTAATTTTATGGATCTTAATTTTTGCATAGATAAACGCACAAAAAGACTTATCATCATCGGTGCTTTGGATAATTTAGTCAAAGGTGCGGCTGGACAAGCGGTGCAAAATATGAATTTAATGTTTGATTTTGATGAAAATTTAGGATTTTAGGAGGATTTATGAAAATTAGGGCAATGCAAGAGAGTGATTATGAAAAAGTGTATGCTTTGTGGTGTGAAATTAAGGGCTTTGGTTTAAGAAGTATTGATGATAGTTTTGAAAATATCAGTGCTTTTTTGAGGCGTAATCCCGGTTTGAGTGCTGTGGCAGAACTTGATGGCGAAATAGTAGGGAGCATACTTTGCGGACACGATGGACGCACGGGCGGCTTTTACCATGTATGTGTGCATAAAAATCATAGAAAAAAGGGCATAGCACACGAGATGACAAAATTTTGCCTAGAAGCACTTAAAAAAGAAAAGATTAATAAAATTGCCCTCATTGCTTTTAAAAGTAATGATTTGGGTAATGAGTTTTGGCGGCATTATGGCTTTACTTTAAGAGAGGACGCAAACTATTACGATTTGTCCTTAAATGAGAGTAATCAAACCCATTTTAACCATTAGGAAAAGATTATGCAAAAGTATTTAGAAAAAGCTCAAGTTCTCATCGAAGCCTTGCCTTATATACGCAAATTTACTTCTAAAATTGTTTTGATTAAATACGGCGGTTCGGCTATGGAAAATGAGGAGCTAAAGCATTGCGTTATGCAAGATATAGCCCTTTTAAAGCTTGTAGGTTTAAAGCCTGTGATTGTTCACGGAGGCGGTAAGGACATCTCAAAGCTTTGTGAAAATTTGGGCGTGAAAAGTGAATTTAAAAACGGCTTAAGAGTGAGTGATAAAGAAACGACTAAAATCGCCGAAATGGCACTCTTGCAAATCAATAAGAATTTAGTGCAAAATTTAGAATGCTTAGGTGTGAAAGCCATAGGAATTTGTGGTAAGGACGCAGGGCTTTTGCACTGCATTAAAAAGGACGAGGATTTAGGCTTTGTGGGTGAAATTTCTAAGGTAAAAGTGGGAATTTTAAACGAGCTTTTAGAAAAGGACTTTTTGCCTGTGATCGCCCCTGTGGGTATGGACGAAAATTTAAACACTTATAATATTAACGCCGATGACGCCGCTTGTGCTTTGGCTAAGGCTTTAAAAGCAGAAAAGCTCGTTTTTTTAAGTGATATTGCAGGGCTTTATAGAAATTACGAGGATAAAAACTCACTCATCTCAAAAATCAGCCTTAGCGAAGCAAAAGAGCTTCTTAGCTCTTTGCAGGGTGGTATGCTTGTTAAATTACGCTCTTGCATTGATGCGTGTGAAAATGGCGTGAAAAAAGTGCATATTTTAGACGGACGCGTGAAGCATAGCTTATTGCTTGAAATTTTTACCGATGAGGGTATAGGGACTTTGGTGGTTTAGATGTTACTTGAAATTTATAATAAATTTGAACTCACTCTAGCAAGGGGCGAGGGTGTGCATTTGTATGATGATGAAGATAGGGAATTTTTGGATTTTGCTAGCGGTATAGGTGTGTGTGCTTTGGGTTACAATCATAAGCTCTTTAACGAGGCTTTAAAAAAGCAAATTGATAAAATTTTACATACAAGTAATCTTTATTTTAACGAACAGGTTTTAAAAGCTGCCAAAAATTTAACCAAAGCTTCAAAACTTTCTCGCGTTTTTTTCACAAATTCAGGCACAGAGAGCGTTGAGGGTGCTATGAAAGTCGCTAAAAAATATGCTTTTAATAAGGGTATTAAAAACCCATCTTTCATCGCTTTTAAAAATTCCTTTCACGGACGTACTTTGGGAGCTTTGTCTTTAACGGCAAATGAAAAGTATCGAAAGCCTTTTAAGCCCTTGATTAACGGAGTAAAATTTGCCTCGTTTAACGACCTAGAAAGCGTTAAAAAGCTCTTAAATGAAAAAACTTGTGCCATAGTGCTTGAAAGTGTGCAAGGCGAGGGTGGGATAAATCCTGCCACACCGGAATTTTACAAAGCTTTGAGAAAACTTTGTGATGAAAGAGACATTTTACTCATAAGCGATGAAATTCAATGTGGAATGGGGCGTAGTGGAAAGTTTTTTGCTTATGAATATAGCCAAATCGTGCCTGATGTAGCAGTTTTTGCTAAGGCTTTGGGCTGTGGGGTAGCTGTGGGGGCTTTTGCGGTGAGTGAAAAAGTGGCACAAAATTCTCTTAAAGCAGGGGATCACGGAAGCACTTATGGAGGTAATCCTTTCGCTTGTGCGGCTGTAAATGCCGTCTTTGAAATTTACGCTAAAGAAAAGATACTTAGCAAGGTTGTTAAACTCACGCCCTATTTGGAAAAAACCTTAGATGAGCTAACAAGCGAATTTGACTTTTGCGGGGAAAGAAAAGGGCTCGGCTTTATGCAAGGACTTCGTTTAAATCCTAAAGTAAAAGTGGGCGATGTGCTTAAAAAATGCCGTGAAAATCATCTTTTGCTTTTAAGTTGCTCTAAAAATGATTTAAGATTCTTACCGCCTTTGATTATAGAAAAAGAGCATATTGATGTAATGGCTGAAAAATTAAGAGCGGTTTTGAGGAGATTTTGAAAGGAAGTGTATTGAAAAAAGAAAGTGAATTTGAGATTGTGAGAGCCTTTTCGCACATATTAGGCTTACCAAACAAAACAGATGGTTCATTGTTTATTTATAAAGGCGAAAAGGGCAAGTCAAAAAAACCCGATGGCTATTATTTTTATGATGGCATTACTTTTATACTAGATGCTAAAGCCCCGAACGAAAAATTTACAGGGCAGTTAAAAGACTATATGGAGCTTGAAAGCAATGAAAATTTTATAGGTTTTGAATACAATAAAACCGAATTTCGCTGCTATGTCAATGGAAAGCTTATAAAAGATGAACTGACTTTAAAAGATAAGGAATATTACAAAGAAAAATACTTCCCAAAAAGAATCAATAATGAGCAAATTGTAAATAGTGGTGCCTTAAAGTTAGCAAATCTATTTAGAAATTCTAAAATTGATAAACAAATGAATGTTCCATTTATTGGGGCTGTAATGCTATGTATGAAATTTTTAGAGAGTGATTATATTGATTTAACTTCTACTGCGACAATTTTAAAATCGATTAAACAAGGTATCAATGAAATTTTGGTTGATAAGGATATACCGATTACAAAAAAAGAGAAAAAGCGTTTTATTCTAAGAATTTTAGATGATAGTTCGCTTAATAGAGCTAAAAGCGAAGATTTATTTACCATTATCCAAGAAATTTCAACAATTTATAATTTTATCCATATCTCCGCTGATGATTATAAGGGACACGATATAATGAATAATTTCTTAAAGGTTTTTCGCAGGTGGAATTCGGTAAATGCCAATGAAAAAGGCGAAGTTTTTACGCCAGATCATATAGCAAATTTAATGTATAGCCTTGCTTATTGCTCTAAAGATAGTGAAATTTTAGACCCAACTTGTGGAAGTGGCACATTTTTGACCAATGCAATGGCAAATATGTTTAATGAAATTGATCCAAAATTAGAGAATTTACACGAGACACAAAAAAATATCAAGCAAAATCGCTTAATCGGCATAGAGACAAATGAGTTTAATGCGACTCTTGCTGGAATCAATATGATGCTTCATGGAGACGGTGCTTCGCAAATTTATAATGCGGATTGTTTTGAAAGATTACCAAGCCTACAAAATATGTATAATCGAGTCTTAATGAATCCACCTTTTGCACAAAGTGATATTGAATTAAAATTCGTTTATGAAACGCTTTATTATATGCGTGATGATGGCTTTTTAGCAACAATAGTTCCAAAATCCTGTGTCAGCGGGACGATTGAAGCAAATGTTAGCTATTTATCAAAGATTTTTAAGATAGCAAATTTAAAGGCGGTGATTTCTTTACCGACTAATTTGTTTTATCCTGTTGGAGCAAATACTTGCATTATTGTTTTACACAAAACAAGTATAAAAGAAAACAAGACGATTTTAATCAACTGCTTAAATGATGGCTTTGAAGTTGTCAATAAGGCTCGTATTTGTAAAAATGATGAGTGGGACAATATAAAAAATGAAATTTTAAAAGCATATTTAGAAAATGATTTTACAAAAAATAGGGCAATTATTAAGACCGATTTACAAGCTAATGATGAGCTTTTATTTGAGGCATATAGCTCTCACAGAAATGCAATGATACAAGAAGAGGTTTATACTAGGTATATCAGGGAGGCAGTGAGTGCTAAAGTCTTATGCGGATTTGAATTACATAAAAACACTTTAAAGAAAAATGCCATTTGGGATACTGCTTTTGAGGATTTTTCAATCAGTGATTTAATCATCAAAATAGGAAAGGGTAGAGAGAAAAAGTCCATTGATAGAAAAATAGAAAATAAATATCCACAAAATGGCATTCCACTTGTCATTGCTAAAAAGGACAATAATGGCATAGGTGGCGCAAAACTAAGAGATGAAATAGAGCAAGTTTATAGCGATAAAATTTGCATTATTAGCGGTGGAGATGGCGGAGGCGGCAAGACATATTATTGTGAGTTTGAATTTTGTGCTACAAATTTTGTAATGATTTGCGATTTTGCTAATTGTATCAAAGATAAAATAGACAAATTTGCAAAATACTTTTTAGCAATCACAATTTCTGAAACTCTCTTTAAAACAATAGGACACGGAAGGACAATTTCAGAGGTGCCAAATATCAATATAAAATTACCCATAACTGCAAAAAAAGAAATTGATTTCACATATATGTCAAACTACATACAAAAAATTCAATACGCTGAGTTTTTGTAAAATTATAGGATTATAAAGGCAAAATATTTATGCTTATATTAATCAATAGCGAGTGCAAATTAGGGTTAAGTTCTTTGGTTACAAGATAAATAAGCGAAATTTAAAAGCAAAATGCTTGCTTAAATAGTTTAACGACTATTTTTAATCACATAAACCATACCCACAAAACTCACAATCACAACGACACCGATAAAAACAAGTTGTCCTATATCTAAAATACTCATAAACCCTCACTTCTTTCTTTAAGCTGACCACAAGCGGCGGAGATGTCAAGTCCCTTGCTCTCCCTTATGGTGCAAGTAACGCCTTTTTGACTGAGTAAATCTTGAAATTTCACGGCATTTTCAAGACTAGGGCGCTTGTAGATGCTACCTTGATGAGGGTTAAAAAGGATTAAATTGACCTTAGCTTTTATACCATTTAAAAGCTTGACTAGCTCTTTTGCATGTTCGATTTTATCATTAATGCCGTCTATTAGGAGGTATTCAAACATTACTTTTTTACGCATATCTATGGGAAATTCACGCACGGATTGCATAACAGAGGCTATGTTGTAGGCTTTATTAATAGGCATAAGTTTGCTTCTAAGCTCATCATTAACAGCGTGTAAAGAAATAGCAAGCAAAACGCCCAAATTCATCTCCCCAAGCTCTTTAATCTGCCTTGCAAGCCCACTCGTGCTAATGGTTTGACGACGCACACTTATGGCTAAAGTATCATTGTGGCTTAGAATTCGCACGGCTTTTGCGACATTGTTAAGATTATCAAGCGGCTCTCCCATACCCATATAGACGATATTTACACGGCGTTCATAAGGGATATGATTTTGCCTTTTAATCCACAAAATTTGCCCCACAATCTCCCCAGCACTCAAATTCCTCTTAAGCCCTCCCTTAGCCGTAAGACAAAAGCTACACCCACTCCTACATCCTACTTGAGATGAAACGCAAATGGTAAATTTAGCGTGAGAAAGTCTTTTGCCTTCTTCGTCAAATTTTTCTTCCTTCATCGGCAAAAGCACAGATTCTATCCTCAAGCCGTCTTCGAGCTCGAAAAGATATTTAATGCTCCCATCTTTGCTTCGTTCTTCTTTGATGCATTTTAATGGCTCAAAATGGTAGTTTTTGGCTAATTCTTCGCGTAAATTTTTTGGTAAATTCAACATTTGAGAAAAGTCATCGGCATATTTTTGATAAATCCATTGGCAAATTTGTTTCACGCGAAACATTGGCTGAATTTTTTGTGTGAGTTCTTCGGGTAAAAGGTCTAAAATATTCGTTAATTCTTTCAATTTTTTCCTTTAAATTAAAGCTTTTTGTTTTAAAAATTTTTCTAATTTTTCTTTAGCTTTTTGATGATTTTTCATAAAATCTTGGTGTGCGTTTTTATCGCAAAAATTGGTCGCACAAAGAAAACATTTGGCACTTATGTTAAAATTTTTCGCTACGCTTAGGACAGAAAAAGATTCCATATTTTCTATATCAAGTCCTAAATTTGCTAATTTTAAAGCGGCATTTTTATCCGCACAAATATAATTGGAAGAATTGATTTTATAAGCACTTTTTTCAAGGCAAAGTTCTGTTTTTGCAGGGCTATAAAAATCGCTTAATTTTGAAAATTCGATGTTAAAGGCGTGAGAGCTTTCATAAATCTCTAAAATTTTCCCTCTTTCATAAAGTCCGCAAGTGCCTATAAAAATAAGCTCTTTTGGCTGAAATTCTAAACAAATTCGCGTTAAATTAATCGCACTTTCTATTAATCCTATGCCTATGGCTTTGGCAAAAGGAAAATTTTCGTTTCCACCTGCACAAATGATCATTTTGAATTCTCCTAAATTTCGTGATAATTTTAGCCAAAAAGACTTAAAGTTAAGAATTTTTAGCTAAAATCGTTCTTTATGATTAAAGCAAAGAAACAATACGGACAGAATTTCTTGCACGATAAGGAAATTTTGACAAAAATCACTCAAGCCATACCCAAAGATGTGAAGAAAATCGTTGAGATTGGGCCTGGCTTAGGTGATTTAACGCAAGAGCTTTTGAAAATTTCTTCTGTTAAAGCTTATGAGATAGATGCTGACCTTATAGGCTTTTTAAGAGATAAATTTCAAAAAGAATTAAAAGAGGAAAAATTTATTTTACTTCATCAAGATGCAAGTGAGCTTTCTTGTTTTGATGAGGATAAGTATTTTTTAGTCGCAAATTTGCCATATTATATTGCTAGTAAGCTGATTTTACAGGCTTTGGAAGATGAAAATTGCCAAGGTTTG
Organism: Campylobacter felis; assembly: GCF_030250085.1. Taxonomy (NCBI): domain Bacteria; kingdom Pseudomonadati; phylum Campylobacterota; class Epsilonproteobacteria; order Campylobacterales; family Campylobacteraceae; genus Campylobacter; species Campylobacter felis. The sequence goes on along the minus strand of NZ_JANURX010000002.1, from coordinate 132,660 downwards.
ATTGTAATGGTGCAAAGAGAAATGGCATTGAAATTTTGTGCCGAAAGTGGAAGTAGTGATTTTGGCGCACTTGGTGTTTTGAGTGCGATGATTTGCGAAAGGGAAATACTTTTTGATGTAAGTCCTTTGTGTTTTAATCCTCCTCCAAAGGTTGTTTCATCTGTGATGAGACTGATAAAACAAAAAGAATTGAAGCAAATATGTGAGCTTGATAGCTTTAAAAGCTTTCTTAGAATTTGTTTTAAGTCTCCAAGAAAACAACTTTTGAGTAATTTAAAAGCCGAAAAGTGTAAGCTTTTGGAGCTTTTTGAGGATTTGGGACTTAAAGAAAATGTGCGTCCTCACGAACTTTGCGTTAATTCATACCTTAAAATTTATGAAAAATTAAAGGATCAATATGAACGAAAATGAAAAAAACGAACAAAATGTGGAAAATCCTAATGCTAATTCCAAAAACAATAAGCGTTACAAATACAAAAATCGCCGCAGAAAACTTGCAGATTCTTTAGAAACAGAAGGCGTAAAAAATAGTGAAAATGCAGAACAAGCAAAGCCTAATGAAGCAAAAAAGAAAAAAAGGAATCGCAATCTCCCCTCCAAACTTACAGGCAATGAAGACTGGCAAATCGCTTTAGCAGAGTGCATTGAGGCAAATCGTGTTTCACATGAAACAAGACTCAATCCTCTCAAATATAACAATTCAAGTGAGCATAAAATTCGCATTACTCCTCTAGGTGGGCTTGGGGAAATCGGCGGAAATATCAGCGTTTTTGAGACAAATAATGACGCCATTATTATTGATCTTGGTATGAGTTTTCCAGATGGGACTATGCACGGGGTGGATATTATCATACCTGATTTTGATTATGTGCGTAAGATTAAAGATAAAATTCGAGGTATTGTTATCACCCACGCTCACGAGGATCATATTGGGGCTGTGCCGTATTTTTTCAAGGAATTTCAGTTTCCTATCTATGCTACGCCCCTAGCCTTAGGTATGATTTCTAATAAATTTGAAGAGCACGGCTTAAAAGCTGAACGCAAGTGGTTTCGCCCTGTGGAGAAACGCCGCATTTATGAAATCGGTGAATTTGAGGTTGAGTGGATACATATAACACACTCTATTATTGACGCTTCGGCTTTAGCGGTTAAAACAAGGGCTGGGACTATTATACATACGGGCGATTTTAAGATTGACCAAACGCCCATTGATGGTTATCCTACGGATTTACATCGTTTGGCACATTATGGAGAGGAGGGCGTAATGTGCCTTTTAAGCGATAGCACAAATTCCTACAAAGAGGGCTATACTAAGAGTGAAAGTTCTGTGGGACCGACTTTTGATCAAATTTTTGCTAAAACTAAGGGCAGGGTGATTATGAGTACCTTTAGCTCTAATATCCACCGCGTTTATCAAGCTATCACTTATGGTTTAAAATATGGCAGAAAAGTCTGTGTGATAGGGCGTAGTATGGAGCGTAATCTTTATACAACTATGGAGCTAGGTTATATTAAACTTGATAGAAAAATTTTCATTGATGCCGATGAGGTGAGTAAGTATAAAGACAATGAGATTCTAATCGTAACCACAGGTTCTCAAGGCGAAACGATGAGTGCGCTTTATAGAATGGCGACAGATGAGCATAAATTCATCAAAATCAAGCCAAGTGATCAAGTCATCATCTCGGCTAAGGCGATTCCGGGAAATGAGGTTAGCGTTTCGGCTGTGCTTGATTATCTTTTAAAAGCGGGAGCGAAAGTGGCTTACCAAGAATTTAGCGAAATTCATGTGAGTGGGCATGCGAGTATGGAGGAGCAAAAGCTTATGCTAAGCCTCATTAAGCCTAAATTTTTCTTGCCTGTGCATGGAGAGTATAATCACATCACTAAACATAAAGAAACGGCTATGAAATGTGGTATCCCTGAAAGAAATATTTATTTAATGAGTGATGGAGATCAAGTAGAAGTGTGTCAAAAATACATTAAAAGAGTTAAAACGGTCAAAACGGGCAAAATTTTTGTAGATAATCAAATTAATAAACAAATCGCCGATGATGTCGTCATCGACCGCCAAAAATTAGCTGATAGCGGTATAGTCGTCATCATAGCTCAAATTGACAAGGCGACTAAGACTTTGATTAATAAGCCGCGTGTTTTTAGCTATGGACTTGTAGCAGATAAACACGACCACGCTTTTAGTAAGGAAACGGCTGATGTTTTGAGCGTGTTTTTTACTAATGCTAAAGATGAGTGGTTTAATGACGTAAGATTTTTAGAAAATCAAATTCGCACCGTGCTTAGAAAACATATTTTTAGAAAGATTAAAAAATATCCAACTATAGTTCCAACGCTTTTTGTGATGTAGAGAGCATAAATCGCTTAGATTTTGGTGAATTTGACTAAAATCTAAGCTATATTGAAAGGATAAAAATGCAAAATCAAATCAATCATTTTCACATTTTCAAATTTCCCAAAATAAAGACCGATTTTACCTTAAGCGTAGGGTCGCATTGTAGAGTGGCACATCATTTAAGGAAAAATCATCTAAGGAATTTAGCCTCTCCTTTGGATTGGATGATTAACGATAGCTTAAAGGTTGTTTTTGAGTTATTTCAAAGTGATTTTAGAGACTTTTTTCTCTCTTGTTTTATTGTTGATGAAAAAAAGAAAGCCTATGGAGGTTAAAGATAGGCTTAATGGTATGATTTCACTTCACCATTTTTTCTCAAATGAAGAGCTAGAAATTCAAGCTCAAAGAATAAATAAGCAAACAAGAAAACGCTGGATACCTATCAAAGATAAAATTCTCTCTTCTAAAAATGTCGTTTTTGTGCGTAGTGGGGATTTTGATTTAAAAGAAGCAAGTGAATTTTTGCAAAAAACTGCAAAATTATTTGATAAAAATGTGGGGGGGGGGGGGTTACACCCTTATCAATGTCAGTCATAATGAAAAGTTAAAAGAAGATGAAATGATAATGCAAGAATTTGACTTGGGAAATCATCTAACCTTAATCCATTATAGTATATGTGAAAAGGAGGGTGATTATAGAGGAAATATCCCTTTTGGACAACTATGATGCAAAAGAGCATTATGATGCCAAGCGGATTAAAGTTTAAAAACGCTTTGGGGGATTTTAAAATTCGTTTCATTAGAAGTTGTAAGAGAAGAAAGGCGTTTTTTTACGAAGAAAATAAAGGTCGATATTAACGAGACGCATTAGGCTACCTACTGGCAGCCCTCGCATTCTATACTTCTATCAGCAACATTTACTTTTTCGCTATCCGGACTTTCACTTCTTAGATAATAGGTCGATTTGACCCCTAGTTCGTGCGCTAGAGTATAAATTTCGTTAAGATAGCCCCCGCTTGCCTTATCTAAAGATAAAAAGATATTGAGGCTTTGCCCCTGATCTATCCATTTACCACGCACTGCGGCGGCTTTGACAAGAATTTTTTGATCAAGCTCATAGGCTGGGGTGTAATATTGCCAAGTTTCTAGATTTAAATTTGGGACAACAACAGGGATCATACCGCTTAAGTTTTGTTCGAACCATTTGCGTTTATAAACAGGCTCTATGGTTTGAGTTGTGCCTACAAGTATGGATATGCTTGAGGTCGGTGCTATCGCCATTAAGTAGCCATTACGCATACCATCATTTTTGACTTTTTGGCGTAATTGATCCCAATCGCAAGAGCTTTGTGCAAAAAGTCCGTCTCTTAAAGTAAGAGCCTTAGCCTTTTCACTCGCCACATCAATAGGGAAAATCCCCTCACTCCATTTTGAGCCTTTAAAATCAGGATAAGAGCCTTTTTCAATAGCCAAATTTGAACTTGCTAAAATGGCTTCATAGCTAAGACATTCCATTATTTCATCGATTTTATTGAAATGTTCTTCGCTACCCCAAAAAATTTGATTTTCCGCTAGCATTTGTGCTTCGCCCATTACTCCAAGCCCTATGGCACGGGATTTTAAATTGGTATTTTTGACTTTAATGTGCGGATAAAAATTAAGGTCAATCACATTATCAAGCATGCGAATTGCTATTGGCACGACCCTAGCTAAATCTTCCTTAGTATGCACCTTGCTAAGATTAATGCTAGCAAGATTACAAACGGCGGTTTTTCCGTCATTTTTAAATTTCTCTACGATGAAAACCTTTTGTCCATTGATGCTATCTAAGGTTGAAATTTTCTTAGCTGGCTTCTCGTATCCGCCGTCAATTACAACTCTCTCTTCTTCATCATAATGCAATTCTTCCCCATTTTTAAAAATAACTTTGATTTGATAATAATTTGGCTCTGTATTTTGGAAAATTTCTGTGCATAAATTTGAACTTCTTATGATGCCTGTGTGAGAATTTGGATTTGCTCTATTGGCATTGTCTTTAAAGCATAAAAATGGCAATCCTGTTTCGAAATAATTAAGAAGAATTTTTTTCCATAATTCTTTCGCGTCAATAATTTCTTTTACTATGCTGTCATCTTTTTCATATTCTTCATAACGCTTTTCAAAGGCTTCTCCATATAAATCGCATAAATCAGGTGTATCAGCAGGATCAAAAAGCGTCCATTTATCATTTGCCTTAATTCTTTTCATAAAAATATCATTAATCCAAAGTGCCGGAAAAAGCTCGTGCGCTCTACGTCTTTCCTCACCTGAATTCTTACGCAAATCGATAAAGTCATTAATGTCCATATGCCAAGGTTCGATATAAACGGCGATAGCCCCTTTTCTTGTGCCAAGCTGATCTACCGCCACAGCGATGTCATTTGTGATTTTAAGAAAGGGGATAATGCCTCCCGCAGCATTTTTATGCCCATCTATGCTCCCACCCATAGCACGCACCTTAGACCAGTCCCAGCCTATGCCGCCACCAAATTTAGAAAGCAAAGCCATTTCTTGATAGCTATCAAAAATGCCTTCAATATTATCCGCTGTGCTTCCTATATAACAAGAGCTTAGTTGATGACGCGTTGTTCTAGCGTTTGAAAGGGTTGGCGTGGCTAACATCATTTCAAATTTAGAGATGAGATCGTAAAATTTCTTTGCCCATTCTTGAGGGTCAAATTCATTTTGTGCTAAAAACATAGCAATAGCCATAAACATTTGTTGAGGTAATTCTATCGGCTCGGCTTTAGAATTTTTTATCAAATATCTATCATAAAGAGTTTTGATGCCAAGATAAGTAAATTGTAAATCTCTTTCTGGTTTAATGTAGGCGTTTAAATCGTCAAGGTCGTATTTTTCTTTTAAGCCTAGTAAAATTCTTCCCTCTTTTTCACCTCTTTCAAAATACTCGCGTAAATGATTATAGCGGTTCATACCATTGACTTTTTTGTATAAATCAAATAAAAAAAGCCTAGCCGCTACAAAGGTCCAGTTGGGACAATCGATGTCGATTTTATCGACCGCTGTTTTAATGAGAGTTTTTTGAATTTCCTCTGTGGTAATGCCATCACGAAACTGAATTTTTGCGTCAAGCTCAAGCTCACTTAAACTGACGCCTTCAAGATTTTTCACCGCGTCCATAGTGCATTTTTTGATTTTAGAAATATCGAGCTCTTCGGTGCGTCCGTTTCTTTTTATAACTTTCATCATCTGCCTTTTTATTTAAATACTCTATTAAAAATTGAATCAATATTTTTTGTGTAATACGCATAATCAAAGCATTTGCGTATATCTTCTTCGCTTAATTTAGCCTTTAAGTCTTCATCGTCAAGTAAGGCGAGTAAAAATAAGCTTTCGTTTTTTTCATTTAATGCTGATTTGCCCTCTTGTAAATCTTTCCATACTCTCATAGCGTTTCTTTGGACAATTTTGTAAGCTTCTTCACGGCTTAACCCCTTAAAAGGAAGTTCTAAAAGTACGCGTTGTGAAAAGACAAGTCCGCCAGTAAGATTTAAATTTTTCATCATATTTTGAGGATAAACAAGAAGTTTTTCTATCAAATTTGTAAGACGCATTAGCATAAAATCCGCCGTAATGAAAGCATCGGGAAGGATAAATCTTTCTACACTTGAGTGGCTAATATCTCTTTCGTGCCAAAGAGCCACATTTTCAAGGGCTGGAGTTACAAAGGAGCGTAACACTCTGCAAAGTCCTGTGATGTTTTCACTAAGCACGGGATTTCTTTTATGTGGCATAGCCGAGCTTCCTTTTTGTCCTTCACTAAAATACTCCTCCGCTTCATACACTTCTGTGCGTTGAAAATGTCTTATCGCAACGGCGATTTGCTCACAACTTGCCGCCAAAACAGCAAGAGCTGAAAGCACTTGTGCGTAGCGGTCTCTTTGTATGATTTGATTAGAAATGGGGGCTGGTTTTAAGCCTAAATTTTTACAAATTTCTTCTTCAAATTCTAGTGGGGCGTGAGCGAAATTCCCCATAGCACCGCTTATTTTACCATAACTTATAGTTTCTTTAGCGTGAAGTAAAAGCTCTTTAGCGTTTTTAATCTCATCATACCAAATCGCCACAACAAGCCCAAAGGTAATAGGCTCTCCGTGAATTCCATGACTTCTACCGACCATTAGAGTATTTTTATGCTCATTTGCTCTTTGTTTCAAAGCCTCCAGTAAAAGCTCGACATCTTCTAAGATAAGTTCTAGACTTTCTTTCATTTGTAAAGCTACTGCCGTATCGATACAATCAGAGCTTGTCATCGCATAATGCACAAAGCGACTTTCTTCGCCTAAACTTTCACTTACACTTGTTAAAAAGGCGATTACATCGTGTTTGGTTGTTTTTTCTATTTCATCAATTCTAGCAATGTCAAATTTGGCGTTTTTTTGAATTTTTTCGCAATCTTCATCATTGATGAGACCAAGTTTATTCCACGCTTTTACAGCGGCTAATTCGACTTTAAGCCAAGCATCATATTTTGCATTTAAGTCCCATTTTTTTGCCATAATCTCTCTGCTGTATCTTTCAACCATAGCCTATAAACCTTTTTTGTTATAATTTAAAAAAGTGAAATTGTAGCAAAGCAAGTTTTAAAAAAGGTTAAAAAAATGCCTTATAAAAAAATTAAATTGGAAATTCCTTCAAATGCCGAAAAAAAGGCATTTTTATTTCTTATGCAAAGTTTAAAAATTCCCATAAATGAGGCTCAAAAACTCATCGATAAAAAAAGACTTTTTTGCAATGGAAATTTGGTAAAGAAAAAAAATGAAATTTTGCAGGGTGTGGTGGAATTAATCGTTTATGAAAATGCTCCAAAAGGCGTTAAAATCGTTTATGAAAATGAGGAATTTGCGGTGCTTGAAAAACCAAGTGGAGTGTTGAGCCATCCAAATGGTCGTCATTGTGCGTATAGCTTGTGTGATGAAATTTGGGAGCTTTGGGGAATGGAGGCTTGTGTGGTCCATAGACTTGATAAGGAAACAAGCGGACTAATTTTAGTCGCTAAAAGTAAAAATTCACAAGTGGAATTTAAGACTATGTTTGAAAAAAGAGAAATTCAAAAGGAGTATTTGGCTCTAACGCAAGGCTTGATAAAGGAGGAATTTGAGGTCGATTTGCCTATGCGTTTAACGCAAAATTATGATGATGTTAAAACAAGAATGCAAATTTGTGAAGATGGAAAAAGAGCTTTAAGTTTTTTTAAAAGAGTGCGATTTTACCCAGACTTAAATGCTAGCTTGGTGCTTTGTAAGCCCTTTACGGGTAGGCAGCATCAGCTTCGTTTGCATCTTTTTCATAGCGGTCATCAAATTTTAGGTGAGCCCCTTTATGGTTTAAAAAAAGAACAAATCGAGCAAATTTTAGATGGAAAACTAAGCCAAGATGAAAGGATTAAACTCACAGGTGCAAAAAGATTAATGTTGCACTCTCAAAGATTGTATTTTACATACAAAGCAAAAAAATTTGATATAAGCTCAAAGGAAAAATTTTGGGAGGATTTTAAAGGGTTAAAATGTGATTTTTATCCTTTATAAAAGGAAAAAAATAGCAAAAAATTCTCAATTTACTTGACTTTTGAAGAGCGATTTTACTATACTCCCATTTTTATTTTGGTTAGTCAAACTAACGAGTTCTTTATACAAAGGAAAATTTATGGAAAGAATTAGGCTTAAGCTCAAGGCTTATGACCATCGAGTACTAGACAGAACAGTTGCAGCCATAGTAGAAGCTGTTAAAAGAACAGGTGCGGATATAAGAGGTCCTGTGCCTATGCCTACAAAGATTAAACGCTATACGGTGTTAAAATCTCCACATATCAACAAAGATTCTCGTGAGCAATTTGAGATAAGAATTCACGCGCGTATGCTTGATATAGTCGCAGCGACTCCAGATACGGTTGATTCTTTAACTAAGCTTGATTTAGCGCCAGAAGTAAGTGTCGAAGTTAGAGCTATGGGAAAATAAAGGATAAAATATGGAATATATCGTAGAGAAAATAGGAATGAGTAGAACCGTAAGTAATCCAAGCATAGCCGTAACCTTACTTAGAGTTGTAGGCGCTAAGGTTTGTGAAGTGCAAGAGGGCGGTAAGGCTTTGGTCGCTTATTCCAAAGGAAAAGCAAATAATAAGTGCATCGCTGGTATGCAGAAAAAATATAATTTATCGGCAGAATTTAATAAATTTGCCACTTTAGAGGTTGCAAATACAGAAGCTGGAGACTTAGATGAAAGCCCACTAAACGAAGCAAAAATTCTAAAAGTAAGCTTTAATTCCAAAGGTCGTGGTTATAGCGGTGTGATGAAAAGACATAATTTTGGCGGAGGACCTGCAAGCCACGGAAGTAGATTTCATAGAAGACACGGCTCTATCGGTAATAGAGAGTGGCCTGGTCGTGTGCAACCGGGTATGAAAATGGCTGGGCATTATGGAAACACAAAAGTAAGCGTTAAAAACGAGCTTGTATCTTACGATGCGGAAAATAAAATTTTAGTATTAAAAGGTGCAGTGCCAGGTTTTAATGGTGCTATGGGTAGAATAAGGATTGCAAAATGAGTAAGGTAGTTGTTTTAAACGAAAAGTTTGAAAAATCAGGTGAGCTTGAACTTCCTGCTAAATATGCTGAGGTAAATCCACATAATCTTTATTTGTATGTGAAATCTTATCTTGCAAGTTTAAGGGCAAATACCGCACATACTAAAGGTAGAAGTGATGTAAGCGGTGGAGGTAAAAAGCCTTGGAGGCAAAAGGGACGCGGCGGTGCGAGAGCGGGCTCTACGCGAACGAATGTTTGGGTGGGTGGAGCTGTGGCTTTTGGTCCTAAAAATGAAAAAAATTATTTTCAAAAGGTTAATAAAAAGCAAAAAAGACTAGCACTTGAAAGAGCTTTAGCCGATAAGGCGATTAAAAACACCCTTTTTATGACAGATTCTTTAAATATAGAAAGTGGTAAAACAAAAGACGCAAATGCGGTTATTAAGAAGCTTGGTGTGAAAGATGCGCTTATTGTTAAAGATTTACTAGATGAAAAAACACTTCTTGCATATAGAAATTTAGCAAATTGCTATGTTGTTGATGTAACGGAAGTTAATGCTTATTTAGTATCTGTATTTAATGCTGTGATTATAGAAAAATCAGCGTTAGAATCAATTACAAAAGAGGGATGATTATGGCAGATATTATGGATATAAAAACAATACTTTATACAGAAAAAAGCCTCAATTTACAAGAACTTGGTGTGGTTGTGATTCAAACTTCTCCTAAAATGACAAAAACAGGCTTAAAGGCTGTGTTAAAAGAATATTTTGGTGTAACGCCTCAAAGTATTAATTCTTTAAAGATAAATGGAAAAGTGAAGCGTTTTAGAGGGCGTTTGGGACAAAGAAACGACTATAAGAAATTCTATGTAAAGCTACCTGAGGGAGTTAGCTTAGAAAGTGCGGAGGCTTAAGATGGCAATTAAAACTTATAAACCTTATACTCCAAGTAGAAGATACATTACTGGGGTAAGCTCAGAAGACATTACAGCAAAGCCGAGCGTTCGCTCACTACTTATCAAGCTTCCAGCACACGCAGGGCGTAATAGCTATGGTCGCATTACAAGTCGCCATAAAGAAGCGGGTGCGAAGAAGCTTTATAGGATTATTGATTTTAAGCGTCGTAAATTTGGTATTGAGGGCAAGGTTGAGGCGATTGAATATGATCCATATAGAAATTGTCGCATTGCTTTAATCGCTTATAAAGATGGTGAGAAAAGATACATTTTGCAACCAAGAGGGCTAAAAGTTGGCGACAAAATTTCAGCGGCTGAGGGTGGTCTTGATATAAAGCCGGGCAATGCAATGAAGCTTAAGAATATCCCTGTGGGAACTATCGTGCATAATGTCGAATTAAAACCGGGTAAAGGCGGTCAAATGATTCGTTCAGCTGGTGCTTATGCACAGCTTATGGGTAAGGAAGAAAAATATGTCATTTTGAGACTTGCAAGCGGTGAGATGAGACAGGTTTTAGCGGAATGTATGGCTAGCATAGGCGAAGTGGGCAATGAAGAATGGGCAAATATTACCATAGGTAAAGCAGGACGCAACCGTCATAGGGGAATTCGCCCTCAAACAAGAGGTTCGGCAATGAACCCAGTCGATCACCCACACGGCGGGGGCGAGGGTAAGAAAAATTCAGGTCGCCATCCTGTAACGCCTTGGGGCAAACCAACTAAAGGTGCGAAAACTCGTCGTAAAAAAGCTAGTGATAAATTAATCATTTCAAGAAGAAAAGGAAAATAAGATGGCTCGTTCACTCAAAAAAGGTCCTTTTGTAGATGACCATGTAATGAAAAAAGTCATCGCAGCAAAAAAGACTAATGACAATAAACCTATCAAAACTTGGTCGCGCAGAAGCACCATTATCCCTGATATGATAGGACTAACCTTTAATGTCCATAATGGCAAAGTTTTTATCCCTGTCTATATCACGGAAAATCACATAGGATATAAGCTTGGCGAATTTGCGCCAACACGAACTTTTAAGGGTCATAAAGGCTCTGTGCAAAAGAAAATTGGTAAGTAGGGGGAGAAAGTGAGTAAAGCATTGATTAAATTCATAAGATTATCTCCTACTAAGGCAAGACTCATTGCAAGAGAAGTTCAGGGTATGAACGCTGAACTTGCTATGGCGAGTTTGAAATTTATGCCCAATAAGGGTGCTAAATATATTGCTAATGCTATATCAAGTGCTGTGGCAAATGGAGGCTTTGAGGCTAATGAGGTTGTGGTAAAAAGCTGCCGTGTTGATGCTGGTGCGGTTCTTAAAAGATTTCGTCCGCGTGCTAGAGGAAGTGCAAGTCGCATTAGAAAGCCTACTTCTCATATTATGGTTGAGGTAGCAAAGCTTGAAGTGAAAAAAGAGGAGAAAAAAACTCCAGCTAAAGTAGTGAAGAAAACTACAAGCACTAAAAAAGCAACAGCAAAAAAGGAAAGCTAAATGGGACAAAAAGTAAATCCAATAGGTTTAAGACTAGGAATTAATAGAAATTGGGAGTCAAGATGGTTTCCCACTAAGGCAAATTTAGTGGAGAATATCGGAGAGGATTATAAAATTAGGGCTTTCTTAAAAAGAAAACTTTACTATGCTGGAATTTCTCAAATTTTAATAGAAAGAACGGCTAAAAAACTTCGCGTTACCGTAGTGGCTGCAAGACCGGGTATTATCATCGGTAAAAAGGGAAGCGATGTTGATCTTTTGAAAAAAGAATTGCAAGATTTGATTAAAAAAGATGTCAATATTAACATTAAAGAAGAAAGAAAAGCGGGCTCTTCGGCACAGCTTGCCGCAGAAAGTGTTGCGACGCAGCTTGAAAAAAGAATTGCCTTTAGAAGAGCAATGAAAAAAGTGATTCAGGGCGCGCAAAAGGTGGGAGCTAAGGGGATTAAGGTTTCTGTTTCTGGTCGTTTGGGTGGGGCTGAAATGGCTAGGACAGAATGGTATCTTGAAGGGCGTGTTCCGCTTCATACTTTAAGGGCTAAGATTGATTATGGCTTTGCAGAGGCAAGGACGACTTATGGAAATATAGGCGTTAAAGTGTGGATTTTTAAAGGCGAAGTTTTACAAAAGGGCTTTCAAGCAGAAAAAAATGAAGACAATGCACCTGCGAAAAAGTCAAGACGCACAAGAAGGGGTAAATAACTATGTTAATGCCAAAAAGAACAAAATATCGTAAAATGATGAAGGGTCGTAATAGAGGTTACGCAAATAGAGGAACGGAATTTACTTTTGGTGAATATGCTTTAAAAGCAACTGAAGCTGGGCGTATTAATTCTCGTCAAATAGAAGCGGCTCGTATCGCTTTAACGCGTTTTGTTAAAAGACAGGGTAAGACTTGGATTAGGGTTTTTCCTGATAAGCCTTTGACAAAAAAGCCTTTAGAAACGCGTATGGGTAAGGGTAAGGGCGGCGTTGAAGAATGGGTGATGAATATTAAGCCCGGACGTATTATCTACGAAATGGCTGGCGTAAGTGAAGATATGGCTAGACAAGCGCTAACTTTAGCTATGCATAAATTGCCATTTAAGACAAAGTTTGTTACAAGAGAGAGTCAAAATGAAATATACTGAGATTAAGGATAAAACCGCAGCCGAGCTTGGTGCTATGCTAAAAGAAAAAAAGTTGCTTTTATTTACCTTGAAACAAAAGCTAAAAACAATGCAATTGACTAATCCTAAAGAAATTAGTCAAGTTAAAAAAGACATTGCTAGAATAAATACAGCAATTAGCGCTTTAAGATAAGGATGGATTATGACATTTAAAAGAGAAATTCAAGGCGTTGTTGTGAAAATTGCTGGAGATAAAACAGCTAGTATTTTGGTAGAAAGAAAGGTCGTTCATCCAAGATATAGAAAAATCGTCAAGCGCTTTAAAAAATATTTGATTCACGATGAAAGAAATGAAGCTAAAGTGGGAGATGTGATTGCGGCAGTAGAGTGCAGACCTATTTCAAAAAGAAAAGCTTTTCGCTTAAAATCTGTATTAATAGCAGGAGCTGAGTGATGATACAAAGTTTTACAAGACTTGCAGTTGCGGATAATAGCGGTGCAAAAGAATTAATGTGCATTAAGGTTTTGGGGGGTAGCAAGAGGCGTTACGCTACCATAGGCGATGTGATAGTCGCATCGGTTAAGAAGGCTTTGCCTAATGGAAAAGTGAAAAAAGGTCAGGTTGTTAAAGCAGTGATTGTCAGAACAAAAAAAGAAATTCATAGAGATAATGGTTCTTTGATTCGTTTTGATGAAAATGCGGCTGTTATACTTGATGCTAAAAGAGAGCCTGTGGGAACGCGTATTTTTGGACCTGTTGGCAGAGAAGTTAGATATGGTGGCTTTATGAAAATTGTTTCACTAGCACCGGAGGTATTATAATGGCAATAAAATTAAAAATCAAAAAAGGTGATAGCGTTAAGATTATCACAGGTGATGATAAGGGTAAAACAGGTAAAGTTTTAGCGGTGTATCCTAAAACACTTAAGGTTGTGGTTGAAGGTTGTAAAATCGCAAAAAAAGCTATTAAGCCGAGTGAGAAAAATCCAAATGGAGGCTTTGTTAATAAAGAAATGCCTATGGATATTTCTAATGTGGCAAAAATTTAGGAGAGGCTATGAGATTAAAAGAAAAATATAGTCAAGATATTAAAGCGGCTTTAGTTAAGGAATTTGATATTAAAAATCCTATGCTTATCCCTGCTCTTGAAAAGGTTGTGATTAGTGTGGGTGCTGGAGAATTAGCTAAGGATCAGAAGGTCCTGCAAAATATTGCCGATACCATTTCTTTGATCGCAGGACAAAAGGCGGTCATCACGAAGGCAAAAAAATCCGTTGCGAGCTTTAAGGTGCGCGAGGGCTTTCCTGTAGGCGTGATGGTAACCCTAAGAAAAAATAACATGTTCGCCTTTCTCGACAAGCTCATTTCCATCGCTCTGCCTAGAGTGAAGGATTTTCGCGGGCTTAGTAGGGATGGTTTTGATGGGCGTGGGAATTATAATTTTGGGCTTGATGAGCAGCTGATGTTTCCTGAGGTGGAGTATGATAAAATTTTACGCACTCACGGAATGAATATTTCTATCGTTACAACTGCACAAAATGATAAAGAGGCACAGAAGCTTTTGGAGCTTATCGGTGTGCCATTTGCAAAAGGAAGACAAAATGGCTAAAAAATCAATGATAGCAAAGGCAGCGAGAAAGCCTAAATTTAAGGTTCGTGGCTACACAAGATGTCAAATTTGTGGGCGTCCGCATTCAGTTTATAGAGATTTTGGAATTTGCAGAGTTTGCCTTAGAAAAATGGGCAATGAAGGCTTAATCCCAGGTCTTAAAAAAGCAAGTTGGTAAGGATAAAATATGATTAATGATATAATTTCAGACTCTCTTACAAGAATTCGCAATGCAGGTATGAGAAGACTTGAAACGACTAAGCTTTTGCACTCTAAGGTCGTGGAGGCCTTGGTGGGGATCTTTCGAGCTAAGGGTTATATTGATAGCTTTAATGTCGTTGAAGAGGACAAGAAAAAATTCATCAATGTTGTTTTGAAATATGATGAAAAAGGCAAAAGCGTTATTAATGAGCTTAAGAGAATTTCTAAGCCGGGTCGCCGCGTTTATAAAGGCAAAGACGAAATTAAACGCTTTAAAAATGGTTATGGTACTATTGTAGTTAGCACTAGTCGTGGCGTTTTAGCTAACGATGAGGCTTTTAAAGCGGGTGTGGGCGGCGAAATTTTATGTACTATTTGGTAAATCTGCTTTTTATGGCATTGGGTATGCATTCTTTCAAAAAGTAGAAATATCCTAGACAAATAAAAAGGAAAAATATGTCTCGTATCGGTAAGCAACCTATCGCTATTCCAAATGGCGTAGAGGTAAAATTAGAAGGAACTTTGCTTAAATTTAAAAAGGGAAATTTGGCAAAGGACTTAGACACTAAGGCAAATGTTAATGTTGAGATTAAAGATAATCAAATTCTTTTTTCTCCAAAAGGTGAAGATAGACAAAGTAGGGCTTATTGGGGAACTTATAGAGCTTTAGCTTATAATGTCATTGTAGGCTTGACGGAAGGGTTTTCTAAAACACTTGAGATTAATGGAGTAGGTTATAAGGCGGCTTTAAAGGGCAAGGTTTTGGAATTAAATCTTGGTTTTTCTCATCCTATTAATTACGAAATTCCCGCAGGCATTGAAATCGCCGTGGATAAAAACAATGTCATCGTCAAGGGAAGCGACAAGCAAGCGGTGGGACAAGTCGCCGCACAAATCCGTGAATTTAGACCGCCTGAGCCATACAAAGGCAAGGGCGTCAAATACGCCGATGAGCGCATCATCCGCAAAGCGGGCAAAACCTCTAAGAAGTAAGGAGCGGACATGAGAGCAAAGGTATTAAAAAGAAAAATTAATCTTAGAATCAAAAGAAAAAAAAGAATCAGAGCGAAAATTTCAGGCTGTGAGCAAAATCCTAGAATTTCTGTTTTCAAGTCCAACAGAACGCTATATATCCAAGCTATCGATGATGTAAAAAATATTACCTTAGCAGCAGCTGATGGGCATAAATTAGGCATTAAGGCAAATAAAGACGGCGCAAAGAAAATCGGTGCAGAATTTGCAAAAGTTCTTAAAGCACAGAAAATAGAACAAGGCGTTTTTGATAGAAATGGCTATGTATATCACGGAGTGATTGCAGCTTTAGCAGAGTCTTTAAGAGAAAATGGCATTAGGCTATAAGGAGAGTTTATGCAAAATTATAATAGAGAAGAATTTGAAGAAGTCATTGTCGATATAGGTAGAGTTACTAAGGTCGTTAAAGGTGGTAGGAGATTTCGCTTTACTGCTTTAGTGATTGTGGGTAATAGAAAAGGGCTTGTCGGCGTAGGCTATGGCAAGGCTAAGGAAGTCCCAGATGCGATTCGCAAGGCTGTTGATGATGCTTTTAAAAATATGGTTGAGGTTAAGACTAAAGGCTCTACCATAGCTCACGATGTTGAGGTTAAGTATAATGCAAGTCGCATTTTGCTCAAGCCTGCTAGTGAGGGAACGGGTGTTATCGCTGGTGGTTCTACGCGTCCTATTGTAGAGCTTGCTGGGATTAAAGATATTTTAACAAAATCTTTAGGTTCAAATAATTCGGCAAATGTGGTTCGTGCGACTATCAAAGCCTTAACGATGCTAAAAGGATAAAAAATGAATTTAACAAAAGCAGCAGGATCGACAAGAAAAATTAAAAGAATCGGTCGCGGTCAAGGTAGTGGTATGGGTAAGACTTCCACCAGAGGTGGCAAGGGTCAAACCGCCAGAAAGGGCTACAATGAAAAAAGGGGCTTTGAAGGAGGACAGCAGCCGCTTCAAAGAAGATTGCCAAAAGTGGGTTTTACTTCTAAGGTCGAAAAACCTTATGTGATTAATGTCGAAAAAATTACGGCGATAAAAAATTTGAGTGAAATTACTTTTGAAAGCATTAAATCCGTGCATAAAATTTCAAAATCTGTTAGCAAAATTAAGCTAATCGGTGCAAGTGCGAAGGATTTAAAAGCTAAAGTTAAAGATGAAAATATCAGCCTTAGCGGAATAAAATAATGAATAGAGCATTGACGAATAAAATTTTAATTACATTAGCATTTTTATTTGCTTATAGGGTTCTAGCTTATGTGCCAGTTCCCGGCGTCAATGCTGATGTTATTGCAGAATTTTTTAATCATAATGAAAATAATGCGTTAGGGCTTTTTAATGTTTTTAGCGGCGGAGCGGCGGAGAGATTTTCCATTATCTCCTTGGGGATTATGCCTTATATCACGGCTTCTATTATTATGGAGCTTCTTGCAGCAACTTTTCCTAACATAGGCAAGATGAAAAAAGAACGCGATGGTATGCAAAAATATATGCAAATTATTCGTTATGCGACCATTGTGATTACCTTAGTGCAAAGTATAGGTGTCGCCATAGGTTTGCAAAGTTTGCACGGGCGTGGTGGTTCAAGTGCTATTATGGTAGAGGACTTAAATACTTTCATCGCTTTATGTGCTATTTCTATGTTAGCTGGAACTATGCTTTTGATGTGGTTAGGAGAGCAAATCACACAAAAAGGCGTAGGTAATGGTATCTCACTTATCATTTTTGCGGGTATCGTTTCTACTATACCTTCAGCCATTTCAAACAGCGTTGGACAAATTAATTCAGGTGAGATGAATTTCTTAACTGCTTTTGCGATTTTATTGCTTATTTTATTAACTATAGGCGTGATTATTTATGTTGAGCTTGGGGAGCGTAGAATTCCTATTTCTTATTCTCGTAAGGTTGTGATGCAAAATCAAAACAAGCGCATTATGAACTATATCCCTATTAAGGTAAATTTAAGTGGTGTGATACCTCCTATTTTTGCAAGTGCGATTTTAATGTTTCCCGCGACCATTTTGCAAACCAGCACGAACCCCTACATCCTAGCGATCAACGATTTTCTCAATCCAAATTCCTATTTTTTTCACATTTTGACCTTTTTGTTTGTGATTTTCTTTGCTTATTTTTATGCGAGCATCGTTTTCAACGCTAAGGATATTGCCGAAAATCTCAAAAAGCAAGGCGGTTTCATCCCCGGCATTCGTCCCGGTGAGGGCACGGCAAACTACCTCAACGAAGTCGCCTCCCGCCTGACCCTCTCAGGCTCTATCTACCTAGCCCTCGTGGCGACCCTGCCTTGGGTTTTGGTGAAATTTATGGGTGTTCCGTTTTATTTCGGGGGCACTTCGGTGCTCATTGTCGTTCAAGTGGCCTTGGATACGATGCGCAAGATTGAAGCTCAAATTTATATGAGCAAATATCAAACTTTGAGTGCCGTAGGTCTTTAAAGTCCTTTTGGGGCTTTTCCCATAAATTTACGAAAGGGTTTTATATGAAAAAGCTTGTATTTATGGGAACTCCAGCTTATGCAACTCTTATTTTACAAGAACTCTTAAAGCATTTTGAACTTTTAGCACTTTTTACTCAGCCCGATAAAGCGGTGGGAAGAAAACAAATTTTAACCCCTAGCGACACTAAGGCTTTTTTGCAAAAAACTGCCCCTCAAATTCCCATTTTTACCCCTAAAAGTCTTAAAGATAAAGAGCTTTTTGAAAGCTTAAAGGCTTTAAAGCCTGATTTTATAGTGGTTGCTGCTTATGGTAAAATATTGCCACAAAATATTTTAGATCTAGCTCCTTGTATCAACCTTCACGCTTCACTTTTGCCTAAATACCGTGGTGCTAGTCCCATACAAAGTGCGATTTTAAATGGCGATGAGGTTAGTGGAGTTTGCTCTATGCTTATGGATGCAGGTCTTGACACGGGGGCTATTTTACAAAGCGTGGAGTGCGATATCAAAGATAAGAAGGCAGAGGAAGTTTTTGAAATTTTTGGAAATTTAGCAGCTTCTTTAGCGGTGGAAACTTTGCGTCATTTTTCTCAAATCACCCCACAAAAACAAGATGAAAGCAAGGTTAGTATTTGTAAGAAAATCAAAAAAGAAGATGGTTTGGTAGATTTAAGTCATGCAAAAAAGCTATACCGTAAATTTTTAGCCTTTTATCCTTGGCCGGGTGTTTTTTTGGAAAATGGTTTGAAATTTTTAGATATAGAACTTTATGATGAAAAGGAAAATGAAAAAGAGGGGCTTATTTTAGCCCTAGAAAAAGAGAGTTTTTTGCTAACTTGTAAAAAAGGAACTTTAAGGATTAAAGTGCTGCAAGAAAGTGGTAAAAAAGCTCTTGATGGGAGAACTTTTTTAAATGGAAAAAGGCTAAAGAGTGCAGATTATTTGTATTGAAAAAATAGCCTCCACGCAGCTTTTTTTATGCGAACAAATAAGAAAAGATGAGATAAGGCAAAATACCGCCATTTACGCTTTGGAACAAACTAGCGGAGTGGGGAGTAGAGATAATGCTTGGATTAGCTCTAGGGGGAATTTACATCTTTCTTTTTGCGTAAGAGAGGAAGATTTGCCAAGTGATTTGCCTTTGGCTTCTGTGAGTATTTATTTTGCCTATCTTTTAAAGGATCTTTTGGCACAAAAAGGCTCACAAATTTGGCTTAAATGGTCGAACGATTTGTATTTAGGAGATAAAAAAGTCGGCGGAGTGATGAGTCATAAAATAGGCGAATTTGTAGTCTGTGGTATGGGGCTTAATCTTAAATTTGCTCCGCAAAATGCCACCTTTTGTGATATTGAAATAGAGATTAAAGAATTGGTGGAGGAATTTATAAAAGTTTTGGAAAAAAAATTTTTATGGAAGCAGATTTTTAGTAAGTATGTGTTAGAATTTGAAAAATCAAAAAAATTTAGTGTCCATTATGAGGGTAGGCTTTATGCATTAAAAGATGCCCTTTTGTATGAAGATGGTTCGATATTATTAGCAAATAAAAGGGTATATAGTTTAAGATGAGCGAAGTAATTACGATAGCAAATCAAAAAGGTGGTGTGGGTAAAACGACCACAGCGGTCAATTTAGCCGCTTCTTTGGCGGTAGCAGAAAAAAAAGTGCTTTTAATCGATGTAGATCCACAGGCAAATGCAACAACAGGACTTGGTTTTAATAGAAATAATTATGAATATAACATTTATCATGTTTTTATAGGCAGAAAAAAGCTTAGTGATATTATTTTAAAAACAGAATTACCTCAATTGCATTTAGCTCCGTCAAATATAGGGCTTGTCGGTATAGAACAAGAGCTTGCTAAAGATGAGGGAAATGAAAAGAAAATGATGCTTAAAAGGCAACTTGAGGAAGTCGTGGATAAGTATGATTTTATCATTATAGACTCGCCTCCTGCACTTGGAAATATTACCATTAACGCTTTTGCGGCGAGTGATAGTGTGATTATCCCTATACAATGTGAATTTTATGCACTTGAAGGTGTGGCTATGGTGCTAAATACCATTAAGATTATTAAAAAAACGATTAATCCAAAGCTTAAGGTTAGGGGCTTTTTGCCGACTATGTATAGTTCGCAAAATAATCTTTCTAAAGATGTTGTGGAGGATTTAAAGCAAAATTTCAAAAAGCAGCTTTTTAAAATGAAAAGCAGTGAAGATGACTTTATCATTATCCCTAGAAATGTAAAACTTGCGGAAAGTCCAAGTTTTGGGAAGCCCATTATACTTTATGATATAAAATCACCCGGTTCTTTGGCGTATCAAAATTTAGCTTATTGTATTTTAGGATAAATTGATGGGTTTAAATAAAGATAAAGGTTTAAGTAAATTAATCGGCGATTTGGACGAGGTATATAGCAAAGAATTAGGACTGGATACAAATCAAGTCAGCGAAATTCCTTTAGCTAAAATAGACCTTAACCCTTACCAGCCTAGAAAGCATTTTGACGAAGAGGCTTTGGAGGAGCTTGCTAATTCTATTAAAGAATATGGACTCATTCAGCCCATTATCGTGCTTAAAAAAGATGGGCGTTATATTTTAGTCGCGGGAGAGCGTAGGCTTAGGGCGAGTAAAATTTTAGGACTTAAGAGCATTTTGGCTTTTGTGGCTGATGTCAAGGAAAAAAGGCTTAGAGAACTTGCTTTGATAGAAAATATACAAAGAGAAAATTTAAATCCTATCGAATTGGCTTATTCTTACAAAAGTTTGATTGAAGAGCATCAAATCACTCAAGAAAATTTAGCGTCCATTATCCATAAAAGTCGCGCGCAAATCACAAATACACTAAGACTTTTAAATTTAGAACAAACAACGCAAAAATTAATTGCCGAAGGTAAAATTTCACAAGGGCACGCTAAAATTTTAGTTGGACTTAAAAAAGATGATGAAAAAACTATGGTCGATAGCATTATAGGGCAAAAATTAAGTGTAAGAGATACTGAGAAAATCGTCCAAAATTTGAAAAATAAAAAGCCAAAAGATGAAAAATTTTCTTTTGAATTTGATGAGGATATGCAAAAAATTAAGAAAATTTTAAATCAATATGGCTTAAAGTGTGAAAATAAAAGGGAAAAACTAACAATATATTTAACAAATAAAGATAAAATTAAAAAATTATTTGAAATTTTAGCTTGAAATTTAGAATTTAGTTTGTTTTAGATACAGTATTTACAATAGTTTATGATAAAGGAAAATAATGTTTTCAGATATGCACATTTCGATAATGTTAGCCACAATGGCAATTTTTTTAGTTATGATTTTGATTTTAAATTCTATGCTATACAAGCCTTTGTTAAGATTTATAGATGAGAGAAATAGCTCCATTAAAAATGATGAAAATAAGGTCAAGGAAAATTCACAAGAAATGCTTGGAGCAAACGATGAGGTAGAAAAAATCCATCAAAACACAAGAGAAGAAATTCATAAAATTAAACAAAGTGCTATTAATCAAGCCAAAGAAGAAGCACAAGTCGCAATTAAAGCAAAGAAGGAAGAGCTTGAGCGTAAAATGGCAAGTTTTTATGTCGAGCTTAATGCACAAAAAGAGGAATTGAAGCAAAATTTATTAAAAAACTTACCAGAATTTAAACAACTTTTAGAAAATAATATTAAAAAGATTTAAGGAGAGTGATGAAGGGGTTAATTTATCTTATTTATTTATTGCCTTTAA
Organism: Campylobacter felis; assembly: GCF_030250085.1. Classification (NCBI taxonomy): domain Bacteria; kingdom Pseudomonadati; phylum Campylobacterota; class Epsilonproteobacteria; order Campylobacterales; family Campylobacteraceae; genus Campylobacter; species Campylobacter felis. The sequence goes on along the minus strand of NZ_JANURX010000002.1, from coordinate 111,157 downwards.
GTGCTGTTGCTGCACCGAGTGGAAGTGGAGAGTATGACATTATACCTAGAACGGTGAATTTTGTTATCTTCGTTGCGATACTTTATTATTTATTAGTCAATCCTGTGAAGCATTTTTATAAAAGTCGTATTTTAAAAATTTCTTCTAGATTAGATGAGATACAAAAAAAATTGCTTGAAAGTAAATCTAAAAAGCTTGATATGATGAAAAAGCTAGAAGAGGCAAAGGCTAATGCTGCGGAGGCTTTGATTGTATCTAAAAAAGAAGCGGAAATTTTAGCAAACGGGATTAAAGAAGAATTGCAAGGAGAGCTTGCACTTTTGGATAGGCATTTTGAAGAGCAAAAAGAATATGAATTGAGAAAAATGGAAAAAGAGGTCATCTCTCAAATTTTAGCCGAGCTTTTTGATGAAAACAATGCACATTTTGGACAAAAAGAAATTATTAATATTATGATGAAAAAGGCTTCTTAATGAATACGGTAGCAAAAAAATATGCCAAAGCCATTGCTTTAAGGGCTGATGCTAAAGATTTTTATGAAAATTTACGCATCTTAGCTTCGGCTTTTACCTTGGCTAAATTTAGAATTTTAGTGGAATCTACCGAGATTAAAAAAGAAAAAAAGCTAGAGCTTATCCAGTCTTTTTTTGAACAACTTAGCCCAAATTTTAAAAATTTTCTAAAAATTTTGATAGAAAATTCAAGACTTTCTTGTGTGCCATACATCGTTGAAGAGCTTGAAAGACAAAATGCCTTTAAGGAAAATGTTTTTTTGGGCGTGGTTTATACGAGTGAAAATTTAGACGAACAAAGTTTAAAAGAACTTGAAAATAAGCTTAGTGCAAAATTTAATGTTAAAATTCAACTAAGCGTTCAAATGACACAAATTGATGGGGTAAAAATTGCGTTGGAGGAGCTTGGCTATGAGCTTTCTTTTTCTATGAAAACTTTGCAAAATAAACTAAGCGAGTTTATACTTAAAACTATTTAAGGAGAATATGAATGAAATTTAAAGCTGATGAGATCAGTTCTATTATTAAAGAAAGAATAGAAAATTTTGACTTAAATTTGGAAATTGAAGAAACTGGCAAAATCATATCTGTTGCAGATGGTGTGGCTAAGGTTTATGGTCTTAAAAACATTATGGCTGGAGAGATGGTTGAGTTTGAAAATGGTGAAAAAGGTATGGCGCTTAACCTTGAAGAAAGCAGTGTTGGTATAGTTGTTTTAGGAAAGGGTGAAGGCTTAAGGGAGGGCAACTCTGTTAAAAGGCTTAAAAAGCTTCTTAAAGTGCCTGTTGGAGAGGCTTTAATCGGTCGTGTTGTTAATGCTTTGGGAGAGCCTATTGACGCTAAGGGTCCTATAAATGCAAGTGAATTCCGTTTTGTTGAAGAGAAGGCAAAGGGTATTATGGCGAGAAAAAGCGTTCACGAACCTTTGCATACTGGGATTAAGGCGATTGACGCCCTCGTTCCTATCGGTAGGGGACAAAGAGAGTTAATTATAGGCGATAGGCAAACGGGTAAAACTACCGTCGCTGTGGATACCATCATCTCTCAAAGAGGACAAGGGGTTATTTGTATTTATGTTGCCATAGGGCAAAAGCAAAGCACGGTTGCTCAAGTGGTAAAAAGGCTTGAAGAGCATGGTGCTATGGAATATACCATAGTTGTAAATGCAGGTGCTTCAGATTCCTCTGCTTTACAATATCTCGCCCCTTATGCTGGTGTAACTATGGGTGAATATTTTAGGGATAGCTCAAGACACGCTTTGATTGTTTATGATGATTTAAGTAAGCATGCGGTGGCATATCGCGAGATGTCTTTGATTTTACGCCGTCCTCCGGGTCGTGAGGCTTATCCTGGTGATGTGTTTTATTTACATTCAAGATTGCTTGAAAGAGCGTCTAAGCTTAATGACGAGCTTGGTGCAGGAAGTTTGACGGCTTTGCCTATTATAGAAACGCAAGCGGGAGATGTTTCTGCTTATATTCCAACTAATGTTATTTCCATTACGGATGGACAAATTTTCTTAGAAACAGATTTGTTTAATTCAGGCATTCGCCCTGCTATTAATGTCGGTTTATCCGTATCTCGTGTGGGTGGAGCAGCACAGATTAAAGCGACTAAGCAAGTTTCTGGGACTTTAAGGCTTGATTTGGCGCAGTATAGGGAGCTTCAAGCTTTCGCTCAGTTTGCAAGTGATTTAGATGAAGCAAGTCGTAAGCAATTAGAACGCGGACAAAGAATGGTCGAGCTTTTAAAGCAACCGCCTTATTCGCCTTTATCTGTGGAAAAGCAAGTTGTGCTTATATTTGCAGGAACAAGAGGATTTTTAGATGATGTGGTGGTAAGCAAAATTAGAGAATTTGAAGATGGTATTTATCCTTTTATTGAGGCTAAATATCCAGACCTTTTTGAGCAAATTCGCACCAAAAAGGCTTTGGATAAAGATTTGGAAGATAAATTAGCTAAGGCTATTGAAGATTTTAAAGAAAATCATCTATAAGGCTTTTTTATGTCTAATCTTAAAGAAATTAAAAGAAAGATAAAAAGCGTTCATAATACGCAAAAAACGACCAATGCGATGAAACTTGTTTCTACTGCAAAGCTTAAAAAAGCTGAAGAAGCAGCGAAGAGGTCTAAAATTTACGCACAAAAAATTGATGAAATGCTTAATGAAATTTCTTTTCAAATTCACAAGGCAAATCAAGATGAAAAAGATATTCAATTAAGCTGTTTTCAAAAAAGAGAAAAATTTAAAAATGTAGATGTAATTTTTATCACCGCAGATAAGGGGCTTTGTGGGGGCTTTAATATTAAGACCATTAAAGCCGTAGATGAGCTTTTAAAGGATTATGAAGAGCAAAATATTGCTGTGAGATTAAGAGCCATAGGAAAAACAGGCATAGAGTATTTTAATTTCCAAAAAAGAGAGCTTTTGAAAAAATATCTTCATCTTAGCTCAAGTCCTGATTATGAAAAAGCTTGTGAGGTGATTAGTGCCGCGGTTGAGGATTATTTGGCTGGAGAGACCGATGCTATTGTTTTGGTGCATAATGGCTATAAAAATATGATCACTCAAGAGCTTAAAATTAGTCATCTTATCCCTGTGGAGCCTAAAGCTATTGATGAAAAATCCACAAATTCGCTTTTGGAATTTGAGCCGGAGGAAAGAGAGCTTTTAGAGGAATTGATGAAGACCTATTTTGAATACAATATGTATTTCGCCCTCATCGATTCTTTGGCTGCTGAGCATAGTGCCAGAATGCAGGCTATGGATAATGCCACGAACAACGCAAAGGCGAGAGTGAAGCAGCTGAATTTAGCCTACAACAAGGCAAGACAAGAGTCCATCACCACCGAGCTTATTGAGATTATCAGCGGTGTGGAATCGATGAAATAATAAAATTCTAAGGAGAGAGGAAAGCATGCAAGGATTTATTTCGCAGGTATTAGGACCTGTTGTAGATGTGGATTTTGATGATTATCTACCACAAATTAACGAAGCGATAAGGGTAGATTTTAATAACGATGGAAAAGAGCAAAAATTAATCCTAGAAGTCGCCGCACATTTGGGGGACAATAGAGTAAGAACCATTGCCATGGATATGACCGATGGTTTGGTGAGGGGACTGGAGGCTAAAGCCTTGGGAAGTCCTATTTCTGTGCCTGTGGGTGAAAAAGTTTTGGGAAGAATTTTTAATGTTACGGGCGATTTGATAGATGAGGGCGAAGAGATAAGCTTTGATAAGCATTGGAGTATCCACAGAGACCCGCCTGCTTTTGAAGAGCAAAGCACTAAGAGTGAAATTTTTGAAACGGGTATTAAGGTTGTAGATTTGCTCGCGCCTTATGCTAAGGGTGGTAAGGTAGGACTTTTCGGCGGTGCCGGTGTGGGTAAGACGGTGATTATTATGGAGCTTATTCACAATGTCGCCTTTAAACATAGCGGTTATTCTGTATTTGCTGGCGTGGGTGAAAGAACGCGTGAGGGAAATGACCTTTATAATGAGATGAAAGAAAGCAATGTTTTGGATAAGGTTGCCCTTTGTTATGGACAAATGAACGAACCGCCGGGCGCTAGGAATCGCATTGCTCTTACCGGACTTACGATGGCTGAGTATTTTAGGGATGAAATGGGGCTTGATGTTTTGATGTTTATCGATAATATTTTTAGATTTTCTCAATCAGGCTCCGAAATGTCCGCACTTTTGGGGAGAATTCCATCCGCGGTTGGCTATCAGCCGACTTTGGCGAGTGAAATGGGTAAATTTCAAGAGAGGATTACTTCCACTAAAAAAGGTTCTATTACTTCTGTTCAAGCTGTCTATGTCCCAGCGGACGACTTGACAGACCCTGCCCCAGCGACAGTTTTCGCGCACCTTGATGCCACGACTGTGCTTAACCGTGCTATTGCTGAAAAGGGAATTTATCCAGCTGTTGATCCACTTGATTCAACTTCGCGTATGCTTGACCCACAAATCATAGGTGAGGAGCATTATAAGGTAGCAAGAGGCGTTCAATCTGTGCTTCAAAAGTATAAAGATTTACAAGATATTATCGCTATCTTAGGTATGGACGAGCTTAGTGAAGAAGATAAACTTGTCGTCGAAAGAGCAAGGAAAATAGAGAAATTCCTATCCCAGCCTTTCTTTGTGGCGGAGGTTTTCACAGGGAGCCCTGGCAAGTATATAAGCCTTGAAGAAACGATAGCAGGTTTTAAGGGAATTTTAGAGGGCAAATACGACCACTTGCCAGAAAATGCTTTTTATATGGTAGGAAATATTGACGAGGCAATTGCTAAGGCAGAAACTCTGAGGGAGATTAGTAGAGGTGATACTTGCTTAGATAATTGTAAGGTTGAACAAAAAAAGGCTAATTGATGCAGGATTTAATATCTTTAGAAATAGTAACCCCTCTAGGAATGATTTATCAAGGAGAGGTAAAGTCCGTTACCTTACCTGGAAGCGAGGGGGAATTTGGTGTTTTAAGGGGGCATGCGAGTTTAGTAGCTTCTTTAAAATCTGGCGTCATTGATGTAGAAAAGCAAGATTTAAAACACGAATTAGTTGCCATTGACTCAGGCTATGCTAAGGTCGATGAAAGCAAGATTTGCGTTCTAGCCAAAGGCGCGGTTTGGGTGTGCGGCTCAAGTGAAAGTGAGATTGAGAAAAATCTTAATAACGCAAAAGACTTAATCAAAGCTATGAGTTCGGATAATGCCGCCCTAGCAGCGACTTTTTCTAAGCTTGATAATGCTAAGGCAAATGTATGAATTTCGAGGTTATTTTCCATTTTTTTAATGAATCCAGTCTTATTACCTATGTGGTTTTGGCTTGGCTTTCTTTTTATTTTATCCTTTCTTTTGCCATACTTTTTGCGAGATTAACTTTTTTAGCAAATTGGCGCAGCAAGGAAAAAGAAAGCTTGGAAAGCTTACTTTTGGGCGAAAAGGACTTGAGTCGCACGAATTCTATTTTAAGAAAATGCACCGACACCAGCCTTTCTCATTTAGAAATTTATAAAAATTTAGCCTCTCGCCGCTCTTCCTTGGGGCTGACTTGGCTCAGTATCATCGCCTCCACTTCGCCTTTTATAGGGCTTTTTGGGACTGTTATTTCTATACTTGAGACTTTTGGGGGGCTTGGCACACAAAATTCTTTAAGTATCATCGCCCCCAAAATCAGCGAGGCTTTAGTAGCTACTGGCTGTGGAATTTTAGTTGCTATCCCAGCTTATACCTTTCATCTTATCATCAAGCGGAAGGCTTTTGAGCTTTTAAGCATTATCGATAGCGAGATTAAAATCCTCAGCTCGCATAGAGGTTAAGATGCCCTTTGATGATGAAAAGCCCGAGCTTAATATCACTCCCTTAGTGGATATTATGCTTGTTTTATTAGCCATTTTGATGGTTACAGCTCCAAGCATCACCTACGAAGAAAGGGTCAATCTCCCTCAAGGTTCGCAAAAAAGTGCAAGTTCGCCGACCATAAAAAGCCTTATTGTGAGTGTCAATGCCAAAAAAGAGATTTTCATCAATCAAGAAAAATTCGACTTTGTCTCTTTTGCTGATAATCTCGCCCAAAAAAAGGCACAATTTAACACCGAGGAGCCCGTTTTCATTAGAGCGGATAAGAGCTTAAAATATGATGATGTCATTTTTGTGCTAAGAAGCGTAAAAAATTTAGGCTTTAGCAAGGTCGCCTTACAGACTGAATAATGATGAAAAATTATGGCTTGAGCAATTCCACCTCCTTTTTTCTGGCTTGCGGGGTTTATTTTATCGTTGTTGGCTTTGTATTTTTCAGGCTGGTTACTGCGCAAGAGCCTGTTTTAAACCACACGGATTTAAAGGATAGTTTTATTAATGTTGAATTAAGCGAATCTTCAGCCAAAATCCCCACCCCTAAGCCCACTCCGAAGCCCGAGCAGTCAAATCCTATTAATGTCAACGAACTCTTCGCCCAAACCACCAATAAAATGGTCAAAACGCAAGATATTAATCAAAAAGCCACCGATTTTAACGCCCTTTTTGGCAATGTCAAAGAAATCCAAGAAGAAAAAACCACTCAAATTCAATCCTCCGCAAAGTCGAGTCAAGGTGCGAATTCTCAAAGTGCTGCCGAGCTACTCAAGCAATTAAACAACAATCTCATCCCAGAAGAAAGCACCGCCAACGGACAAGGCGCCCAGTCCCAAAAAGTAGGGATTTATGATGAGTTTTTGGGCAGGGTTGAAAGGGTGATCCGGCAGCGTTGGAGTCAATACTATCCTAATCCTAAAAATATAGGCGTCAAGGTAAAAATTTTCATCGATAGCGAGGGGAAATTCGGCTACACCTCAGTAGAAAAGAGCTATGATAGCATTTTTGACGCTAAGGTTTTGGAATTCTTAGAAAGTCAAAAAGGCAAATTTATCGCCTATCCTCCTAAAAATAAGGGCGTAGCTATAACGATGAATTTAAAAGATGAGGGAGTTAATCCTTTGCAATAAAGCTTAAAAGTCTCTCTCTGTAATGCTCGTATTGTTTTTTCCTAGCGTCTATCTCGGCGGGCAGCCCTGCGCTTAGGTCATTTGCTAGTGTGTCAAATTTGTCTAAAAGCTCTACAATGTCATTTTGCACTTTTAAAGGTGGTAGGGGGATTTGGAAGTTTTTTAAATCAGCATCTGCAATGCTTGGATAACTTGCCCCCTGTTGAAATCTTTCAATATGATTTAAAAATTTACTTGTTTTTAAATTAAAAAATATCCATTTTGGTAATATGTATTTTTTGTTAGCACGCAATACGCAAAAGCCTGTGCTACAAATTTGTTTATCGTAAGTTTTTGTAATATGGCAGTATCTTTGTAGAGTTGGGCGTGTTGTTCCGCAAATTACATCATCAGTTTGCACGATTTGTTGGGCACGGCTAGGGGCATTTTCTTTAGTAATGGTTTGCGTTTGTGTGATTTGGCAATTTTCCCTATCCACAGAAGTTAAATCAATATATTTAAAAGTTTGATTTTGCATTTCTTTCCACTTTATATTTGAGATTTTTTCACACACTTCGCCCAAGCTTACAAGCTTAAGCCCCCCCCAATCGCATTTGCGCGTTTCTCTAGCTCTTCAAAGCTTAAAAGCTTGTTTCGATAATATTCATACTGCTTGCGGCGCGCGTGTAATTCTGCTTGTAATTCTGTAAAGGCGTCTAAAATATCTACGATTTTTTGCTGAATTTCTAGCGGCGGAATGGGGATTTGGAATTTTTTAATCGTTTCTATGGCGATATAAGGTAAGCTAATGTTAATTGAATTTGTTTGTAAAAATTGCATAAATATAGCGTTAAAATAATATTTAATGTAGTGAATATTTGCTCCATTTTTAAAGCTATGTAAAATCCGCATCCACTGAAAAGCATTAAATTTCCCGTTAAAGTATCGGCAAGGATTTTCGCCATTATCTTTTTTACAAATAATTAAAGCTTCAGTATCCCAAGCATAATTATCCACAAATTTAGGATTATTGTAATCATAGGTAAAAAATTCATATAAGCCTTTAGATTGCGCTTTGTTTGCGTTTAATTTTCCGCCATTTATCTCACATAACTCCCCCAGCTCTTTAAACTCCACTTTCTCACATTCTAAAAACCCTAAAAGCTCCTTTATGCCCATACTCGTCCTTTAAGCTTGAATTTACAATTTTGCATTATAATGTCGGTTCTATCTAGGGGGCACTTGCCCCCACCTTTACTTCTCCATAATGCACCAAGTCCTTATGAAAGCTCCCTAACAGATCGTTTAAAAACTCTACAATTTTGTCTGGGTGGATTGCTATATAAACTGCTTCATTGTGCTTATTTGTGATTTTTACATTTAATCTAGGATAGCCATTGCCTACGATTTTATAGAGATTCTCAAAATGAAAGGCGCGATTGCGAATAAGTCGCAGAAGTAATAAAATCGCTTTCGCTTTGTGATGTCGCATTATTCTTGTGTGATTTGTGTGAAAAGTATCTTTGTTTTTATCAAAATACTTCTTAAAATCTAAGGTATCCAAAAACTCTGTTTTAAAAATCGCATTATGGATTTTATAAAAATCCACTACTTTTAGCCAGAATCCTAAGTTTTGAGCGGAGATGAGGCTATCTCTGCTTTGATTTTGCAAAATAATCTTTTCAAGCCATTGCGAATCCTTTTGAGATAGCAAGAAGTCTATTTTGTTTCTTATGATAATTTCTAGGATTCCTATTTTATGCGCGATATGGGCTATTAAATATAGATTTTGCTCGTGTTCTTGTGGATTGGCATAGCCACTTAAGCGGCTTTGCGAAAAAAGCTGAAGTAAATCGCACAAATATGGCTTCATTCTTGCTTTCCTTTCTTAAAATCTAAGCGCAGATTATAGCGGATTTGTTGTCATATTGAGCGGCTGTGCCTTGCTTGCTGTGCTTTGCTCTGGCTCTCTTGCAATGCCATTTCATCGCTCCTGCCCTAGCTCTAGTCCGCTAAAAAGCTCAAAAAGCTCTTGCAGCTTTTCTAGAGCTTGCTTGCGGACTATATGTGTCTGCTCTGCACCCTTGCCAAAGAGTGGAGATGGGGGCAAAATATCGCCAAATGCCTGCCCATAGTCTCTTAGCTCCCTTCTCTCAAAGGCATCGCGCATAAATGCCCTTGTTTTTTCAGGCTTTAGCTTTAGCTCGGTGATGATTGTCTCTAGGCTCTCATTTTTGCGCGCGTTGATGTAGGCGCGGAAGTCTTTTTCCACATCGCTTTGGGGGTTTAGCGATTGTATGAAGCGGAGCAAAAGCTCCTTTTTGCTCCGTAGGCTTAGGCTAGAATCTAGCAGCTTTACTATATGCTCATAGCTGTGCTTATCTTTGTGCTTGTGGTATTTGGCGATAAGCTCTAGGATATACTCGATACTTACTTCTACTTGCTTCAAAAGCTCTACTTCAAACTCCACTTCATCAAGCACGCTGTGCTTCTGCGCTTGGTCTTTGGCGCGTAGGCTCTCATAGGTGTCGATGTAGTGGCTTTGATAATCTTGCCTCTCGCGCGCACTCAAAGGATCGCTAAACTCATCAAAGACTTCTAAGATATTGCGGAGCTTCAAAATCTCGCCAAAAAGGGCTAGGAAGTCCTTTTTGTCGCTCTGCTTTAGGGTGGATTCTAGGAAGTTGTTTAGAGGGAAGCGCGTGCGCAGGGTTTGTAGCAGCTCGTTGTAGCCTTTATGTTTTTGTCCCTTTTCATCGGTGTAGCCGTGTAGGTATTCTTCTAAGCTTCTTAGAAAGACTATGCCTTTAGCATTCTCATCGCTGAAAAGGGCTAGGGCGTCATCGGTGTTTCTCTGCAAGTCTCTAAAGGCTATGATGTTGCCAAAGCTTTTTATGGAATTTAGGATTCTATTGGTGCGTGAGTAGGCTTGCAAAAGCCCGTGGTGGCGCAAGGACTTATCGACATAGAGAGTGTTTAGCGTGGTGGCGTCAAAGCCTGTTAGAAACATATTGACCACGATGGCTAAGTCTAGCTCGCGGTTTTTAAGCTTTAGGGAGAAGTCTTTGTAGTAGTTGTGGAAGTTATCCGCGGAGCTATCAAACCTGCACTTAAACGCCGCGTTATAGTCATTTATAGCAGAATCCAAAAAATCGCGCTGGGATTTAGGCAGGGAGGCGGTGTCCTCGCTGTTTTCTTCTTCTAACTCATCGTTTGGGGCGTAGCTGTAGATAACGCCTACTTTTAGCCTTTGAGATTCTGGCAGGCTTGCTTGCTGGGCTTGAAACTCTTCATAATAGCGCATAGCCATAGGGATAGACTGGGTGGCAAAGATGGCGTTAAAGCCTTTGGTATGCTTGCCATTTAGGGTGTAGGTGGAGCTGCGCTTAGTCTGGGTGGCAAAATGCTCTAAGATATAGCTTGTAATTTGAGCAATGCGCTCTCTAGCTAGCAGGACTTCTTCTGTGTCTATGGCTGGGACTTGCTCATCTTGGATAGCTGATTTGAGCTTGGTGGTGGCGTGGTAGCTCACGCGAAAGGGCAGGACATTGCTATCGCGTATGGCGTGGATTATCGTATAGCGATGCAAGCAAGCCCCAAAGACACGCTCTGTCGTCTCAAAGCCTAGCGCGTTTGCGGCGAAAATGGGCGTGCCTGTGAAGCCAAAGAGGTAGAGCTTTTTGAACGCTTTGGAAATGTCTTTTTGCATTTGCCCAAATTGACTTCTATGGCACTCATCAAAAATCATCACAATGTGTTCGTTAAAAATCTCGCTATTTTTGGCTTGGGCGATGAAGCGGGAGAGCTTTTGAATGGTGGTAATGATGATTTTATGATCTTTGTCTGTGCTGTGGAGTCTGGCGTGGAGCTCTTTGGTGTTTTTGCTCCCGGTGGCGGCACCCTTTTGGAATCTATCGTATTCTCGCATTGTTTGATAGTCTAAATCTTTTCTATCCACGACAAAAAGCACTTTAGCAATTTCTGGGATTTTGCTCACTAGCTGGGCGGTTTTAAAGCTGGTTAAAGTTTTCCCACTGCCTGTGGTGTGCCAGATATAGCCGCCGCTTTTTTGCTCGCTGGCTTTTTCGTAGAATTTGTTGTGGTAGCTTATGGCGATTTTTTGCAGGATTTTCTCGCACGCGGCGATTTGATAAGGGCGCAGGACTAGGAGCTTTCTATCTACATCTAGCACGCAGTAATGGCAAAGAATTTGCAAAAGTGTATGCCTAGCAAAAAAGGTCTTTGCAAAGTCTATAAGGTCGTTTATAATGGTGTTTTGCTCATCGCTAAAATAGCTGGTAAATTCAAAGCTATTGGAAGTTTTGGTCGTTTTTATGCCTTGTTGTGTTTTGATATGAAAATCGCGCGTGGTGTTGGAGTAATACTTGCTTTGCGTGCCATTACTAATGACAAAAATCTGCACAAACTCAAAGAGCCCACTCCCGCTAAAAAAGCTCTCCCGCCCATAGCGATTGATTTGATTGAAAGCTTCTCTTAGGCTCACGCCCCTGCGCTTTAGCTCGATATGCACCAAAGGCAGTCCATTGACTAGGATCGTTACATCATAGCGGTGAGAGCGCGTGGGGCTTTGGGCTTGATATTGATTGATAACTTGCAAGGAGTTTTTATGTATGTCGGCTTTGTCGATTAGCTTGAAGTTGATAGTGCTGCCATTATCACGCTCTAGGGGCTGGATATAGTCCTCTTGGATTAGCTCACTTTTTTCTACGATAGAGGCATTTGCCCTAGAAAGCACTTGGTTAAAAAATCGCCGCCACTCTGTGTCGCTTAGGGTGGTGGAGTTTAGCGTCTCTAGCTTTGTGCGCAGATTGGATTCTAGGGCTTTTTCATCACTGATAGGGGCGTATTCATAGCCTTGGGCTTCAAGCGTTTTGATGAGCTCTTTTTCTAGCTGGGCTTCACTTTGATAGCTAGAATCCACTTTTTTGCTTGGGGTAAATTCTACGGCTATGGTGGAGGCGGTGCTTTGGGCTAGGAGTTTTAGGCTTCGCATTAGTTAGCACCTTCTAGGGAGCTGATGATAGAATCTATCTGCATTCTTAGGGCGGCTTGCTTCTCTACGATTTGGGCGATTTGTGCATTAAGAGCGGTGATGTCTATGACTTCTCTTGTATCCTTTGGCGTGATGTAGGTGGAGGTGCTTAGGTTGTAGTCATTTGCCCGTATTTCTTCCACACTTACCAAACGCGAAAAATACTCTATATCTTGGCGCGTGGCATAGGCATTTACTATGGTGTCAATGTGGGTGGATTCTAGGATATTTTTCTTTGTAACTTTGGTAAATTGCTCGCTCGCATCGATGAAAAGGGTCGCTACGCTTTGCTTATTTTTCTTTAGCACGATGATAGAGGTGGCAATATTTGTGCCGAAAAAGAGATTGTCCGGGAGCTGGATAATGGTGTCTATGAAGTTATTATCTATCAAATATTTGCGAATTTGCTTTTCTTTGCCCCCGCGATAAAGCACGCCCGGGAACTCTACTATGGCACAAGTGCCAGAAGGAGAGAGCCAAGAGAGCATATGCATAGTGAAAGCCAGATCGGCATAGCCTTTAGGAGCTAGCACACCAGCAGGGGCGAAGCGCGGGTCATTGATAAGTTTAGGGTCATCATCGCCTATCCATTTGGTAGAGTAAGGAGGGTTGGAGACGATAGCGTCAAAGGGCTCATCATCTTTATGCTTTGGCTCTAGGAGTGTATCGCCTAAGGCTATGTCAAAATTCTCAAAGCCTACATTGTGCAGCAGCATATTGATACGGCAGAGATTGTAAATAGTGGGGTTTATCTCTTGTCCGAAAAATCCCTGCTTGACATTTGCACTGCCTAGCACCTTGGCAAACTGCAAGAGCAGCGAGCCGCTCCCACAAGCTGGGTCATAGACTTTATTGACACTTTGCTTCCCATAGCTTACAAGCCTTGCTAGTAGGTGGCTGACTTCTTGCGGGGTGAAAAACTCGCCCCCACTTTTACCCGCTTTATCCGCATACATACGCATAAGGTATTCATACGCATCGCCAAAGGTATCGATAGCATTATCACTATAATGCAAATCAAGCGTGGCTATTTCTTGCATCACTTTATAAAGCTTTTCGTTGCGCTTTAGGAGGGTTTCTCCTAGATTTTTACTAGAATTGACATCAATATCGCTAAAAAGCCCCTTGAAATCGCTCTCGCTTGTCGTGCCTATGGTGGAGGCTTCGATTTTGGCAAAGGCGTTGCTTAGGGTTTGGTTTAGGTTGGTGGTGTCGTGGGCGTGGGACTTTAGGACATTGCAAAAAAGCTGGCTTGGGTAGATGAAAAAGCCCTTTTCTTTAATGATAGCTTCGCGGTTTTCTGGGCTCTCATCTATCTCTTCATCGCTTAAATTTTCATAAGCGTTTGGGTGTTCCCCCCCCCCCCCCCCCGTTTGTAATGGGGCAGGGTCTATGCCTTGCTTGGCATTGATATGAGCGGCTAGATTCTCACTAATGAAGCGGTAAAAGAGCATACCTAGCACATACATTTTGAAATCCCAGCCATCGACACTTCCGCGCAAGTCATTAGCGACTTTCCAAATGGTAGAGTGCAGGGCATCTCTTTGAGATTGTCTTGTTAGGGGTGCTTGTGGCATTGTTTTTCCTTAAAATTTGTTTGATTTGTTTCTATGGTGTTGTGTAAGTTTATTAAATTTTGATTAACATTAAGCTTTTTGTTTTTGCTAGAATTTGCGGATGAATTTAAGGAGAAAAAATGAGAAAAATTTTACTAGTTTTTTTAGCTATTTTTAGTGTGGTATGGGCGGAGGACCCTGTTATTGATGTTGTTAATCAAGGCGTTGTTTTACCTAAAATCATCGTTAAAGATAATTCTAATTTAAGCGATGCAAATTTAAAGCGTAGTTTTTATAATATGATAGTCAATGATCTTAAAGTTAGTTCCAATTTTGAAGTGGTCGATGAGGGAAGCGAAAATTCTAACTATACTTTTGAATATGCTCTTGCAAAAAATGGCGAAAATTTAAGCCTTAATATCAAAATCAAAGCAGGTGGAGTGGAAAAAGCTAATCAAGACTACACGCTAAACAAAGTCGAGCAATATCCCTTTTTAGCGCACAAGGGCGTTAAAGAATCGGTGAAATTTTTAGGTTTAGCGCCTGTTGAGTGGATGGATCATAAAATTCTCATCGCAAGGACAAATTCGTCAAAACGCAGTCAAATCATCATGGCAGATTATACGCTTACTTATCAAAGAGTGATAGTTGATGGAGGCTTAAATTTGTTTCCTAAATGGGTAAACGAGGAACAAACGATGTTTTACTACACGGCATATGATCACGATAAGCCCACGCTTTTCCGCTTTGATCTGACAAGCAATAAGGCGACAAAAATTCTTTCAAGTGGCGGCATGGTCGTAGCTAGCGATGTGAGTCGTGATGGCAGCAAACTTTTGGTTACGATGGCGCCGCAGGATCAGCCTGATGTGTATTTGTATGATTTGAATGCTAAAAATTTGACGAAAATCACGAATTATTCGGGCATCGATGTCAATGCAAATTTCATCGGCGAGGACGAGTCGAGGGTGGTTTTCGTTTCAGATAGGCTAGGCTATCCTAATATTTTTATACAAAATTTAGGTAGCACTTCAGCCGAACAAGCCGTTTTTCACGGAAGAAACAATTCTGCGGTTTCGACTTATAAGGACTTTTTGGTTTATTCCAGTCGCGAGCCAAAACAAGCGGGTGTCTTTAATATTTATTTAATGTCTATTAAGAGTGATTATATTAGACAGCTTAGTGCAAATGGTAAAAATTTATTTCCGCGTTTTTCTAGTGATGGCGGTAGTATAGTGTTTATCAAGCATTTGGGTAATCAAAGTGCCTTAGGTGTGATTCGTGTCAATGCAAATAAAACTTTTTATTTTCCATTGAAAGTAGGTAAAATTCAATCGATTGATTGGTAATTTTTTTAAATATTAATTAAAATTAACAATTTTTTAGTTATAATAACTACAATTTAACAAACTTTGAAAGGTCTTATAATGAAGAAAATTCTTTTTACTTCAATTGCAACTCTTGCGATTGTGATTAGTGGTTGTAGTACTAAAAGTACTAGTGTAAGTGGTGGCACAGATGTTGATGGCTCTCGTGGCTCAGGTGGTAGCGATGGTTGGAACATCGATTCGAAAATCTCTCAACTTAACGATACTTTAGGTAAGGTTTATTTTGACTTTGATAAATTCAATATTAGAAGTGATATGCAATCTGTCGTTAGCACAAATGCAAATATTTTCAACACTGAAGTAAGTGGCACGAGCATTACTGTTGAAGGAAACTGCGATGAGTGGGGAACTGATGAGTATAATCAAGCTTTAGGACTTAAAAGAGCTAAGGCTGTTAAAGATGCACTTATCTCTCAAGGTGTAAATTCTGATAGAATTTCTGTAAAAAGCTATGGAGAAACTAATCCTGTTTGCACAGAGAAAACTAAAACTTGTGATGCACAAAACCGTCGTGCAGAGTTTAAACTAGCAAGATAATGAAAAAAATAACTTTAGTAGCTCTCTTGGGGGCTACATTTCTTTACGCGGAAACTTCTGCTTTTGGTGCAGGAAATTTGACAAGCAATTCGGCTTATGGGCTGACTTCAAATGAAAAATTATTTAAAGATAAACTTGATAGTTTAAGTAATGAATATTCTTCACTTAGTGCTAAAATCAATGAAACAAATGAGAGATTAGAGGGTTTGCAAAGTATGCTTGAGGGCATTAATTCTCAGTATGCTAAGTCAAATTCGCGCCTAAATCAGCTTGAGGTAAATAGCGAAAATGTAGAAAATAATCTTAGCTTAGAGCTTAAAAGTCTTAAAGCCTATGTTGAGGAAAGTAGAAAAATACAAGATGCAAATCATAAGCAAGTTAAGAAGATCTTAACAGAGCTTAGTTCTTTGGTTGATTCTATCAATAACAATTATGTTTCTAAAAATGACTTTAATGATACAAACCGCACAAAAACGACTTTTAGCACAATAATAAATGATAGTAATCTTACTAGCGAAGAAAATGCTAGTATCGCTGTAACTTCACAAACGCAACAAGTTAAAATTGATGATAGTTGGAAAAAAGAAAAGCATAATGAAATTTTGAAATTGGCAATTAAGGATTTAAATGAAAATCTTTTTGAAAATTCTAGAGAAAAATTAAACTATCTCATAGAAAAGCATTATAAGCCTGCAAGGGCGAATTTTTGGCTTGGAGAGATAGAGTATAAACAGCAAAATTATAATAATGCTATTGTTTATTACAAAAAAAGCTCAAGCATAAGCACTAAGGGAGACTATTTTCCTAAATTATTGTATCACACGGCAATTTCTTTGGATAAAGTGGGCGATACAAAAAGTGCCAATGGCTTTTACAGGGCTTTAAAAACAAATTATCCTAACACTCCAGAAGCAAAAGCTTCGCCAAATCGCAAATAAAACAAGTTAAAGGAGAAAAAATGGTTATAGAAAAAAATAGCGTAGTATCGATGTTTTATGAATTAAAGGATGCGAATACTAATGAAATTTTAGAGTCTAATATTAACGCCCAGCCTATTGCATTTATAGTTGGAAAAGGGCAAATTTTAGATAGTTTAGAAGAAGAAGTAATGAAGCTTGAATGCCCTTCAAATGCCGATGTGCTTATCAAAAAAGACAAGGCTTTGGGTGATTATGATGAAAGTGCGGTGCAAACCTTACCTAAGGAGCAATTTGCTGGTATCGACTTAAAAGTCGGTATGGAGCTTTTTGGCGAAGGTGAAGATGGGCAAACCGTGCGTGTAAGCGTGAAAGAAATAAATGATAATGAAGTAACAATAGATTACAATCACCCTTATGCAGGTAGGGATTTGCTTTTTTCTCTTAATATAGTCGATGCTAGAGAAGCTAGTGAAGACGAAATTTTAACAGGAATCATAGCTGGAAGTGGTGGTTGCTGCGGAAGCGGACACGGACATCATCATCACGGAGGCGGCTGCTGCGGCGGAGGTTGTGGTTGCCACGGATGAGTTGCGCATTAATATTCCCCGGTCAAGGCTCTCAAAGCCTTGGTATGGGAAAGGACTTTTACGAAAATTCTCCAAAAGCGAAAGCTCTTTTAGATGAAGCTAGTGAATATGGCAAGATTGATTTTAAACGCCTACTTTTTACACAAAATGACGACTTAGCTAGGAGTGAATTTACACAACCTGCGATTGTTTTAAGCTCATTAATGGCTTATGCTGCTTTGTTAGAAAAAAAGCCAGATTTTAGGCATAATTTTGCCTTGGGACATTCTTTGGGTGAATTTAGTGCTTTGGCGATTAATGGGGCTTTTGATTTTTTAGAGGCTATTGTTTTAGTCAATAAACGCGGAATTTATATGCAAGAAGATTGCGTTAAAATTGAAGCCGGTATGATGGTAGTTTTAGGTTTAAACGATGAAGTGGTGCAAGGTCTTTGCGAGTTAGCAAAGGCAGAAGGTAAAAGCATTTTTGCGGCAAATTATAATTGCGATGGGCAAATTGTCGTGGCAGGTTTAAAAGCACATTTGTTAGAATATGAAGCGAAATTTAAAGAAGCTGGTGCTAAAAGAGCTATGCTTTTAAATATGAGTGTGGCTAGCCATTGTCCGCTTTTAAATGAAGCGTCAATTAAGCTTAGCAAAGAGTTAGAAGGCGTTTTAAGGTCTAGTTTTTTACCTGTGATTTCAAATGTCAATGCTAAATCTTATGAAAGCAAAAGCGAAGCCTTAAATTTACTAAAAGCCCAGCTAATCTCTCCTGTGCTTTATAAACAAAGCATTTTAAATATACAAGATGAGGTCGATTATTTTGTCGAATTTGGAGCGAGTATTTTAAAAGGTCTTAATAAAAAAATCACCACAAAAGAAACTTACGCTTTAACAAATTTAAATGAAGTTGATGAATTTTTAAAGGTTATACAATGAAAATAGCAATACTTGGTGCGATGCAAGAAGAAATCGCCCCTCTACTTGAAATTTTAAAAGACTATACAAGTGAAGAATATGCTAATAACACTTATTATTTTGCAAACTACAAGGGACACGAGCTTATTTTAGCTTATTCTAAAATCGGCAAGGTCAATTCTACTTTAAGTGCTAGCGTGATGATAGAGCGATATGGTGCGCAAACATTGCTTTTTACGGGTGTAGCGGGTGCTTTTAATCCAAATTTAGAAATAGGTGATTTACTTTATGCTAAAAGTTTGGTGCAATATGATTTAGACATTACAGCCTTTGGACATCCTTTAGGTTTTGTGCCGGGTAATGAAATTTTTATCAAAACAGATGAGCGTTTAAATACTCTCGCGCTTGAAGTGGCTAAGGAGCTTAATATCAAGCTTAATGCAGGGATTATTGCAACGGGCGATGAATTTATTTGCGATGAGACAAAAAAGGTGAAAATTAGAGAAATTTTTAATGCCGATGCTTGTGAGATGGAAGGCGCTAGCGTGGCTTTAGTGTGTCAGGCTTTGAAAGTGCCTTGCTTTATTTTAAGGGCGATGAGTGATAAGGCTGGAGAAAAGGCAGAATTTGACTTTGATGAATTTGTAGTAAAGTCTGCTAAAATTTCTGCTAATTTTGTCCTTAAAATGTGCGATAAATTATGATAAATCTTAGCAAAAAACTTATAAGACAAGTTGCTCAGGCTAATGCAAAATTCAAACTCATAGAAGATAATGACAGGGTGCTTTTAGGACTTAGTGGGGGTAAGGACTCCCTAGCCTTAGCACATCTTTTAAAGCGTATGCAAGCTCACGCACCTTTTAAATTTGAGCTTGAGGCGGCGACTTTGAGTTATGGTATGGGGGAGGATTATTCCAAACTTCACGCACATTGCGAAGAACACGGCATTAAGCATAGTGTGATTGAGAGTAATATCTATGAAATTTCTGGCGATACGATTAGAGAAAATTCGAGTTTTTGTAGTTATTTTTCGCGTATGAGGCGTGGAGCTTTATATACTTATGCACTTGAAAAAGGTTTTAATAAGCTTGCAATTGCTCATCATTTAGACGATGCAGCAGAGAGCTTTTTTATGAATTTTATCCACAATGGTGCTTTAAGAACTCTTGCGCCCATTTATGAAAGCAAAAGAGGCATTACTATCATACGCCCTTTGATTTTCGTCCGCGAAAGGCAATTAAGAGACAATGCCACAATCAACGAGCTTGAAGTGATAGGCAATGAATTTTGTCCCGGTATGAAATTAAGCGAGAAAAATGTCAAATTTCCTCATGCAAGAGAAGAGGCAAAAGCTTTATTAAAAGAGCTTGAAAGTAAGCATCCTAAGCTTTTTACTAGTCTTAAAAGTGCGTTTTCGAATTTACACAGTGAGACTTTTTGGGAGAAAGGAGAATAGATGAAAAAAGTTTTTGTTTTGGTGGATTATCAAAATGATTTTATTAATGGAAGTTTAGGTTTTGAAAAGGCTCCTAGCATAAAGAGTGAAATTATAAGGCTCTTAAGTGAATTTGAGGGGGATTTACTCATCACTTTTGATACGCACGAAGAGGATTATTTAAAGACGAGAGAGGGGCAGAATTTACCCATTAAACACTGCATTAAAAACACTTTTGGTTGGGAAATGCCCAGCGAATTTGCGCCTTTTTTATCAAAAGCAAAGAAAATTTTTCATAAAAACACTTTTGGTAGCATAGAATTTGCAAATTTTATAGAAAAAAGCGATTATGAAGAAATCCATTTTTGCGGACTTGTGTCGCATATTTGTGTGTTTTTTAATATCATTTTAGCCTTTTGCGCGAAGCCAAATGCTACCTTAATCTTACATAAAAATGCCACAACTAGCTTTGATGAAAGCTTAGAAAATCACGCTTTTGAACTTCTAAAAGCTTATGGCGTGAAGCTTGTGGAAAGTTAATTTTTTATAAGAAAAAATTGTTATAATACCTATTTTAATTAAAAGGATAGCGTGGTGTTAAAAGAGCTTTTAGAAATCAAAAAAGAAATGGAACCTATTATCAAAGAAGCTAATGTCAAGCTTAATGTTTTGGCGCGTGAAGTTATCGTGCGTAAAAAAGAATATGAAATTTATGGTCCTATGGTCGATAGGGTTTATTTGGATAATGCTATTTATGTGAAAGTGATGTCAAGTGGGCGTGATGCTAAAAGTGATAATGTGCCGATTAAAAATGGCTTTTATATGGTTTTTGTCGCCCCTGAAAAAGAAAGCACTAAGGATATTAAAAACAAGCTAAAGCTTGCTTATGAGGGTGTTGATAATAAATTCATTTCAACACTCATTAGACAATGTCAAAGATTTAGAGAAATCATTTCTAAAATGCAAGCCACTCTTGGCAAAGCCTCGCAAATGAATGTTGTCGTGGAAACAAATTTAGGCGAAGCTTCGGCGGCTTTGAAATTTAACATTAACATTAAATACACAAAAGATAATCAAAAACTAACGCGTGAAAATAGCAAATCTGCAGGAAGTTTTAGAGATACAAAAACCTATATCAACCTCGTTGTTGAAAAAAGCACGGATTCTCGCATATGTGAAAAGCTGCTCGATGATGTGGAGAAATACTTCATTGGCGGTGGGTGATTAGGGCTTTAAACCTTTCGTTTCTTTTTTGACTACTTCGGCTAACATTTGGGGCATTTCATTTAAGATTTCTTGAAGATTTTCCCTTGTGTTTTGGTCTTTTAATGCAAGTTTAAGATGGATATTTTTAGACTTTATCAAACCTTTGGAGCTTGAAATAAGCTTAAAATTGATATTTGCGTGAGCACTTACACTTTGCGTGATGAAGTAATTTGTAAGCTCAATGTAAAATTCATTAAGATTAATCACAATGAGATAATCCATAAATTGCGTATAAAGCTTATTTTTATCCTTTTCTTGTTTTAGAAAGGGAGCGACATTAACTAATTTTGCATTTTTGGGACTGAAATCTTGCAGAGTTTTTTGACTTTGATAAATTCCATTTGCAGTGGAATTTAGGAAATTAAGCTTTAAATTGCGTAAAGTTTTTTGCGTAAAAGTGCGTGAAAAATCTCTAGCATTAACCTTATGATTGTTTAAAAAATAATGAAATTTTTCATTAAAACTAAAAACTATACCATAATCAAGCACTTTATCTCTGCTAACCTGAAGTTCTTTTTTAGGCTTTAGCGTAGAGCTGTCAAAAACAGCTTTTTGTTCATCAATGTGCTGTTTTGTAGTGTCTTGATTGAGGTCGATTAGCTCAAAGCTTTCTTCTTTTTCCATTTTGATAATTTGTTTTTGTGAAAATTCTGCTTGTAAAAGATTAGCAAAAATAAAAAGAATTAAAAATAAACGCATAGCTTTCCTTTGAGATTTTTGCAAAATTATAGCGAATTAATCGCCAAAATCTTGCAAAAAAGCCTTATTTGATACCGCGATGAAATAATCCGCCCTTAAATCTTTTTCATTGTAAGAAAGTAAAGTTTTATCAAATTTTCCCATAAAGCCACCATTTTGATTGAGTAAAAAATCTCCAGCAGCTATGTCCCAGATGTTTAGTTTTTCTTTGCGTCTATAAATTCCAGCCCTTCCTTCTAAAAGAGCGGTAAATTTAAGCCCAGAGCTTATATTTAAAGCTTTTAATTGATATTTTTTAGCAAATTCTTCATCTTCTTTACAAAGATGATTAATGCTTAAAAGTGCGGTATATTGATTTTTTTTAAAAAAAGCTTCGTCATTTTGAAGAAAACTTGCATTTTTATAAACTTTACTTTCTTTGTGTGCGTAAAAAACTTCATTTTTTTCAGGGCTTTTGATAAGAGCTAAAATGGGGCGTTTTTGATGAATCAAGCTTATCATAATGCAGTATTCATCTTGCCCTTTTATAAAGCCTTTTGTGCCATCAAGAGGGTCGATGAGCCAAAAATACTCTAATTCTCGCCTTTCTTCATAACTTAAGATTTTTTCTTCAGAAAGAATTTTTAAATCCGTTTTTGCAAGAGCTTCGCTTAAAATTTCATTGGAGGCAAGGTCGGCTGAAGTAAGAGCCGTGCCGTCTTCTTTGGGTAGAATTTTAAGATTTTCTTTTTCTTTTAGTATAGCTTTAGATGCTTTTTCTGCAGCGTCTAGAGCCAAATTTAAATAAGAGTCTAAATTCATTTTTCTACTTCACCTAGATAAAGTTGTCTTGGGCGGACTATTTTGAGGCTTTCTTGTTCTTTTTGCTCGATCCATTGTGCGATCCATCCGGGCGTTCTACCGATGACAAAAAGTGTGGCAAACATTTCATTTGGAATCCCTAATGCCTTTAAGATCAAGCCGCTGTGAAAATCAACATTGGGATAAAGATTTCTTTGCACGAAATAATCATCTTGTAGGGCGATTTCTTCGATTTTAGTGGCGACTTTAATGAGATTAGTATCAATGTCAAGCTCATCAATAAGCTGGTCTCTAAGCTTTTTAAGCACCTTAGCGCGCGGGTCAAAATTCTTATAAACCCTATGTCCAAAGCCCATAAGTCTAAAAGGATCATTTTTATCCTTAGCTTTTTTGATAAATTCATCAACCCTATCAGGTGTGCCTATCATTTCAAGCATACGAATGACGCCCTCATTGGCTCCGCCGTGTGCGTGTCCCCAAAGCGCACCAATGCCCGCACTAATACAAGCATAAGGGTGAGCGTGCGTTGAGCCAACTGCACGAACTGTTGAGGTGGAAGCGTTTTGCTCGTGATCTGCGTGAAGCATAAACACTGTATCTAAAGCTTTAATTTCAATCGGTCTTAATTTCACATGGTCGTAAGGATAGGTGCGAAGCATATATAAGAAATTTTCGGTAAAGCCCCTATCTAAATTGGGATAAGCCATAGGAAAGCCATTTTTGTAACGATAAGCAGTGGCGACTATGGTAGGAATTTTAGCGACAATGCGTGCTGCCATTTCCATATATTCTTCTTTAACATTCATATTTAAATGGTCAGGATAAAAGGCTGAAAGTGAAGAAACCGCTCCTTGTAAAATTGCCATAGGATGGGCATTATCTGGGAAAGCATCAAAGAGTTTATGCATCCCCTCGTGGATAAAAGAGCGTTTTTTAAGCTCGTAGCGAAAGGATTCTAATCTTTCGGCACTTGGGAGTTCTTTATAGAGTAAAAGATGCACGACATCTAGAAAAAGCTTATTTTCCGCAAGCCACTCAATAGGATAACCGCGATGTTTCAAAATGCCCTTTTCGCCGTCAATGTAGGTGATTTGCGATTTGCAGGTAGCAGTAGAGGTCAAGCCTTCATCGTAGCAAAACATACCTGTTTGCTTATAAAAGCTTGACATATCGACAACGCTAGGTCCTAAAGTCGCATTGTAAATGGGAAATTCACAGCTTTTGCCATTTCTATTATCTATTAGAGTTATGGTGTTTGACATTAATTATCCTTTCATTTTAGTTTATTTATTATTGTAACAAATAAGCAAAATTTAGAGCTTTTTAAAAAATAATTTACAAAATATTTATTTTTATGTGAGTAAGAAAGTAACACATTTTTAAGGCTATTTGCAAGAATTTGCAAGAATTTTAATCATACTCATCACCAAAACAGCCTCTAAAAATGCTGTTAAAATCAAAGCTGAATAAAGATTTGCCGTGATGAGTTTAGCCGAATAAGAAAGCGTAGCCGTAGCGATGAGTAAGGTTAGTGGCATAGAGTGGCTTAGAGCAAAAAGAAGCATATTTTTAAAACCCATTTTTTTATAAAAAGTAAGAGCGCTTACCACCCTTAAAATAATCATTGAAAACATTAATAAAAATGCTTGCAAAACGATTTCATAATTTAAAAGTAAAGAAAGATTGAAGGTTGTGCCGATGTAAAGAAAAAAAATGGGGATTAAAAAACCATAGCCAAAGCTTGAGAGTTTATGCTCTAAGTCTTTTTTGTGATTAAAAAAAGTCGCAATGAAAGAACCGGCGATAAAAGCTCCTAACACAATTTCTAGTCTGGTAATCATCATAGCCACCACGATAAAGATAAAAATCGCCACACAAAATCTTATATCTTTTTCGTTTTTATCCTCCCAAGGCATTAAGAGAGTTTGAAGCTGCGGATACCACCAAAAAAGCACCTTAAGAAATTTAAAACTCACAATGCAAAGAGCTAGGAAAAGATTAAGATATAAGATGCTTTTAGCGACATCAAGCGCACTTGTGCCTTCGTTTAAAAAAGCACCCGCTAAGGTCAAAAGCACTATGGATACAACCTCAGCTAAAGTTGCCACTAGCATAGAGACATTAAGCCAGTAGCACTCCTTGCCAAAATCTTTATAAAGTATGGATAAAAGTCCCACACTCATCACAGGGATAATTAAAATAAAAATATAATGCAGCCCAAAAATCCACACCAGCAAAGAAGAAAGTGTATAAAGTAAAAGAATATAAATAAGGCTTTTTTGTGCCAGTTTTTTATCCATACTAAATAAATGATGTAAATTCACTTCCATACCAGCGATAAACATAAGATAAGCAAAGCCTATATTTGCTAAAAGCTTAAAATTTTCACTCTCTAAGGCAAATCCAAAATACGCCACCAAAGCCCCAAGCATAATTTCAGTCGCTGAAAGGCTAAGGCGTAGAATTTTTGCTATATGTGGCGATAAAAGCAAACAAATAGCGATAATAATAAGAATTTTAAGATCGATAAGATTTTGCGGGTCAATGACACTCGGATGCAAAGCTAAATCCCATTTCTTTTAGTTTCATAATATCACGGCTTGGCTCTTCTCCTTTGGTTGTAAGATAATCTCCCACCACAATAGCCCCGGCTCCTGCTTCAAAAATTTCATATTGCCTATCTTTAAGCACCACTTCACGCCCTCCAGCGACCATTAAAACGGAATTTGGTAGATCCTTTTTACTATCTTTGATGATTTGCAAAGCTTCATCAGCGCTTAATTTTGGCACTTTCAAATTCAAATTTTCATTAGCGATGAAAAAATTAATCGGGCTTGAAAAAGGCTCAAGCTCCTTTAAGGACTTTCTAAAGCTTATTCTATCTGCCTCACTCTCACCCATACCATAAATTCCCCCACAGCAAAGCATAAGCCCAGCTTCTTTGGCATTTAAATTTGTCTCAAAACGACTCTCCCAAGTGTGTGTTGTGCAAATTTGTGGGAAAAATTCGCGTGAGCTTTCAAGATTGTGATTGTAAGAAAAAATTCCAGCTTTTTTAAGCTCTTTTAACTGTTCCACACTAGCCTTGCCATTACAGGCGATTAGAAGTAAATTTGGCTCTTCTTTTTTTACGGCGTGGGCTGCTTCGCAAACATATTCTAATTTTTCATCATCAAGCCCTAGCCCAGCAGTAACAAGACAAAATCCTAAAGCTTCGTTTTTCTTAGCCATTTTAGCTTCATAAACGATTTGAGCGATTTTTTTGCGGCGATATTTTTGAATTTTTGTTTTGACAAAGGCACTTTGGGTGCAGTATTTGCAGTCTTCAGAGCAATTTCCACTCGCGATATTACAAATAGCACAAAGCATAATTTGCATAATTTCTCCTTTTTGGCGTATTGTAACAAATTTTTTTAAAGGATTATGACTTCATTTTCAAGCAAAATTCCAAATTCCTCAAAGACTCTTTTTCTTGCAAGCTCGATAAGAAAAAGTGCGTCTTCAAAGCTGGCGTTTTTTTGATTGATGAGGAAATTTGCGTGCTTTTCGCTTAATTTTGCGTCATTTTTTCTAAAGCCTTTAAGTCCCACTGCTTCGATTAAACGCCCCGCATAATCATCTTTAGGATTTTTAAAGATAGAGCCAAAACTAGCACCGCTTGGCTGATTAGACCTGGCGAGTTTTAAAGTCCTATCTTTTTCGTAATCAAAGCCAAATTCAAGCTTAAATTCCGCCCAAAAAAAGGGCATTTTAAGGGGATTAAAGCGGTAGGAAAAGTTTATTTCATCGCGTTTTATTTCCCTTTTTGCTGTCATAATTTTGCTTAAATTTGTGCTAATATTACAATCTTTAAGTCCCGCATTCATTTTTAAAAGTCCGCCAAGCTGACCGGGAATTTTAGTAAGGAATTCAAAGCCTTTTAAATTATGCTTTTTGGCAAATTGATATAGGGTGCTTGATTTAGTTGCACAGCCTATTTGAAGCGTGATAAAATCTGCGTTTTTATCGAGAATTTTGATAAAATTAAATTCCTCTCCTAAAATGCCCATTTTTTTAGGCTCTGGGCTTATTAAAAGATTATTAGCTCCTCCTATTATAAAGCCGTCAAATTCACGCACATTATCTAAAACTTCGACTTCAAAAGCTTGTCCTATACGCACGGAGGAGTATTTTTTAAAATCTATAATCATTTGATAAAAGTTGGAATTTGATTGAGTATATTTGCGGTAAAATCAATCATCGTTGAGGTCATCCACGGCATTAAAAAGATGATTACAACGACAACTAAAATGATTTTAGGCACGAAAGAAAGCGTCATTTCATTAATTTGCGTGGTCGCTTGAAAGATGCTAATGATAAGCCCCGCGATAAGCCCCGCTAAAAGCATAGGTAAAGAAAGTAAAAGAGTAATCTTAAAAGTCGCTACGCCAAGTGCCACGAGAGTGCTTTCTTCCATACTTTTCCTTTATAAATTCCTAGCTTCTTCATATTCGCTAGGGATAAGATAATCGTTTGCTTTTAGAATTTTATCATAAAATTTATAATCATAGCCCAGTTTAAAGAGCATATCTAGGGCTTGCAACTGTATTTCACTCATCGAAATGGAATTATGATTTGCATAAAGATTAAGATAGGTTTCAAGTTTAGCTTCATCGACACGGATTAAGCCTCTTTCTAGTAGCATAGGGGCTAAAATGTGGCGGTTATGATGTGCTAAAAAAACAGCTTTTGTTAAATCTTTTTCTATCTTAATCGCATCGCTTAAAGGCAAAGAGCGTCTTAAAGCCATACCTCCAAGTGGTAGGGGTAAATTTTCTTTAACAAGTTCTAGCCATATATCCCAAAGTTCAGCTTCCACGCATAAATTTGTATCAAATTCTAAAATGCTTTCGTGGATTAAAACCCCTGCATCAACTTCATCATTTAAAACAGCCTTTTCTATCTCTAAGAAATTTTTATAAATAATTCTTGCTTCTGGGTATTTAATGCGGAAAATAAGGGCGTTTGTCGTGTTTGCACCGCTTAGAGCGACCTTAAAATTGCGTTTTAAAATTTTATCTTTTTTCTTAATAAGCTTTGGTCCATAGCCCTCACCAAAGCTTACAGCCGTGCGTAAAAGTGCATAGTCCTTAGCGATGAGTGGATAAAGTGCAAAAGAAATCGCCGTAGCGTCAAATTCGTTTTTAAGAGCGAGATCGTTAAGAGTTTGGATATCTAGGGCTTGATTATGGTAAGTAAAAGCACCAATCCAACCAAATTTAATCGCCATATACATAAAAATATCATCGGCATCTGGAGAATGTGCTATGTGAATTTCTTTCATAAATTTTTTCCTATATTTTGATTTGGCAATAAATTATTATTTTTATTTGGTTAGAATTCTAGCCATATTTTTTAAATTTTAAGGACAATTATGGACGATAATAAGAAAAAATCTTTAGACGCAGCCTTAAAAAGCCTTGATAAAGCCTTTGGAAAAGGCACGATTTTAAGGCTTGGCGATAAGGAAGTTGAGCAAATTGATAGCATAGGCACAGGCTCTGTGGGGCTTGATTTAGCTTTGGGTATAGGAGGTGTTCCTAAGGGGCGTATTATAGAAATTTATGGACCTGAAAGCTCGGGTAAAACGACTCTCACACTTCATATCATTGCCGAGTGTCAAAAGGCTGGAGGCGTGTGTGCCTTTATCGATGCCGAGCACGCTTTAGATGTAAAATATGCTAAAAATTTGGGTGTGGATACAGATAATCTTTATATTTCTCAACCTGATTTTGGTGAGCAAGCTTTGGAGATTGTGGAGACTATTGCTAGGAGTGGGGCTATTGATTTAATAGTCGTAGATAGCGTGGCAGCACTCACGCCTAAGGCGGAGATTGATGGAGATATGGGAGATCAGCATGTGGGTCTTCAAGCGCGTTTGATGAGTCAAGCCTTAAGAAAACTTACGGGTATAGTGCATAAGATGAATACTACGGTGATTTTTATCAATCAAATTCGTATGAAAATCGGTGCTATGGGTTATGGCACTCCTGAAACGACTACGGGCGGAAATGCTTTGAAATTCTACGCTTCTGTGCGTCTTGATGTGCGTAAGGTGGCGACTTTAAAGCAAAATGAAGAGCCTATTGGTAACCGCGTTAAGGTTAAGGTCGTTAAAAATAAAGTCGCACCACCTTTTAGAGTGGCGGAATTTGATGTGATGTATGGAGAGGGTTTGAGCCGTGAGGGTGAGTTGATTGACTATGGGGTTAAGCTTGACATTATCGATAAAAGTGGAGCGTGGTTCTCCTATAAAGATAAAAAACTTGGTCAAGGTAGAGAAAATTCTAAGGCTTTTCTAAAAGAAAATCCAGAACTTGCCGATGAAATCACAAAAGCCATACAAAATTCTATGGGTATAGAGGGTGTGATGAGTGATAGTGGTGAAGAAGAGGAGGAATAAATGTTGATTATCGAAGATGTAAGAGCTTACGAGGTTTTGGATAGTAGGGGTAATCCTAGCGTTAAAGCGGAAGTGATTTTAAGCGATGGAAGCTCAGGATCTGCCATAGTGCCAAGTGGAGCTAGCACAGGTTCTAAGGAGGCTTTGGAGCTTAGAGACGGAGAGGCTAGATTTGGCGGAAAGGGTGTTTTAAAGGCTGTTTCTAACATTAATGAAAATATAGCCGATGAAATTACAGGGCTTGACGCCTTTAATCAAACTCAGCTTGATACCATTTTACGCGAACTTGACGGAACGAAAAACTATTCTAAACTTGGAGCAAATGCGACTTTGGGTGTTTCTATGGCAAATGCAAGAGCGGTGGCGAATTCTTTAGGTATGCCACTTTATCGCTATTTGGGTGGAGCAAATGCTAGCGTTTTGCCTGTGCCTATGTGTAATATCATAAATGGCGGAGCGCATGCGAATAATAGTGTTGATTTTCAAGAATATATGATTATGCCTTATGGTTTTACTAGCTTTAAAGAGGGTTTAAGGGCGGTTTGTGAAATTTATGCCATTTTGAAAAAAGAATTGGCAAATGGCGGACATCCGACTGCTTTAGGTGATGAGGGCGGCTTTGCACCTAATTTAGCAAACAATACAGAGCCTATTGAGTTTTTAATGACTTGCATTAAAAAGGCGGGGTATGAAAAGCAAATTAAAATCGCTCTTGATGTCGCTAGCACGGAATTTTATAAGGATGGTAAGTATCATTTAGAAGGTAGGACTTTTACGAGTGATGAGCTAATTGCGCGTTATGTGGAGCTTTGTGCGAAGTATCCTATTTGTAGTATTGAAGATGGTTTAGCGGAAAATGATTTTGAGGGGTGGATTAAACTCACAAAAGAGCTGGGAGCTAAAATTCAGCTTGTAGGAGATGATTTGTTTGTAACAAATGAGGAAATTTTAAAAGAGGGTATAGAGAAAAAAATGGCAAATGCCATTTTAATCAAGCCTAATCAAATCGGCACACTCACGCAAACTATGCGAACTGTGCGTCTAGCACAAAGAAATAATTATAAGTGCATTATGTCGCATCGTTCAGGTGAGAGTGAGGATGCTTTTATCGCTGATTTTGCGGTGGCTTTAAATACGGGGCAGATTAAAACAGGTGCGCCAGCAAGGGCGGATAGAACGGCTAAGTATAATAGATTGCTTGAGATTGAGCTTGAAAATGATGAATATTTAGGAGAGGGACTCTGAGCGATTTATTAAAAGAATATGATGAAAGCACTAAGAAAAAAGGCTTTTATGCACAAATTTTTAAAATGTGCTTTCTTTCTTTAATTGTGATTGTGGGGGCGATTTATTTTGGCAATATGTTCTTTGGGCAGTATTCTTTAGATACTATGCTTTCTTTAGAATCAATGAAAAGAGAGTTAAATAGACAAATTTTACTTCTTAAAGAGCAAAATGCTAAAGCGCAAAAAGAATATTTTGAATTACAAGGACTTGACCCTGATGAAAAAAAATAGGTGGATTTTATTTTTCTTGATTTTTAGTTTTGCTTATGCAAATGATAATCCTTTTAGCGGTGAGCAAAATGTTAGTATCATTACCCCTTCATCTTTTACGAGAAGTGATGTGAAATTTAATTCTAATGCGAGAATTTTAAAAAGTGTTAGTTTTAATTATATCAATTTAGACGGCACAGAAGAAACTCTCGTGCTAGATGTGAATAAAAGCATAGATTGGCACGATACTTATACTATAATGCGTTCTAAAAGCCCTGAACCATCTAAAATCCTAGATGTTTCTGTAACAATACCTAGTAAGGGTAATGCAGACTCAAATCTTTCTATCGATGTGGAACTTCCAATTCAAAGTGGAAGCATAGATAAGCTTTTAACTTATAGTGTCTATAAAAATAAAATTCGTCTTAATACAAATGACGAGCTTGTGTCCGATTTTTCCATAGGTAATCCTAGCAAAATCGTAATGGACTTTAAGTCAAATGTCATCAGCCCTAGCAAGGCTGTGAGGATAAAAAATTCCTTTTTTAAAAGGCTAGATTTCGGTTCTCATAAGGGTTATTATCGCTTGGTTTTATATTTAGATGGCAAGTATAATTATAAGATAGAAAAAGATGCGAGTGGCTATACAATCTTTATTTTGTAGATTTTTTATTTTTATTTTGTTGATTAATTTTGTCTTAGCCGATGAATTATTATTACTCAATAAATTTGATCAAAAAGCTTTTAAAGATGCAAATTTGAGCGAGTATTTAATGAGCGAAAAGCTTGATGGAGTGCGGGGAATTTGGGATGGAAAAGGCTTTAAGAGTCGAAAAAATTATCCCATAAAAAGCCCTGAATTTTTTAGGGCAAATTTTCCTTCTTTTGTGCTTGATGGAGAGCTTTATTTGGGTAAAAATTCTTTCGATACTCTTTCTGCTTTGCTGCGTAAAGATGATGAGAAAAACACTCTTTGGAGAGATGTTACTTATAATGTTTTTGATGTGCCAAATGCCTGTGAAGAATTTAAGCTTAATCCCTGCTCTCTCAAAAATAGGTTAAGTATTTTAGAAAAATATTTAGAAAAATATTCAAATTCTTACATTAAAATTATCCCTCATTTTGAAATTCAAAGTCAAGAACATTTAGAGCAATTTTATCAAAAGGTGCTAAAAGAAGGTGGAGAGGGGCTTGTGATTAGAAAAAATAATGCTCCTTATGAGAAAGGACGCACCAATAATGCCCTAAAACTTAAGCCTTATGAAGATGCAGAGTGTAAAGTCGTAGGATATACGCAAGGAAGGGGCAAATTTGAAGGTATGGTGGGGGCTCTACTTTGTCAAATGCCAAATGGTAAAATTATCAAAATTGGCTCAGGCTTAAAAAACAAAGATAGGGCAAATCCTCCGCAAATAAATGCCATTATCACCTATAAATTTAGCGGATATACTAAAAATAATTTGCCGCGTTTTCCTATATTCTTACGCCTTAAAGAGCCTCCGTCCTTACAATAAGACTTTGTGGAAGTTTAAAAAGGTGGATTAATTCTTCTTCTTTTTGACGCATTTCGCCCTTGTCTTTTTCGTGGTCAAAGCCTAGTAGATGAAGCATAGCGTGGATAAAAAGTAGGGAAATTTCATCTTTTAAGCTATGATGAAATTCCTTAGCTTTTTCTTGTGCTAGAGTTTTGTTAATGACTATGCTACCAAGCGGAAGAGCTTCATTTATAGCTTGCAGGGGAAAGGACAATACATCTGTGCTTTTGTTTTTATTTCTATGTTTTAAATTTAACTCTCTCATCTCTTCATTTTCTACGAAGATAAGCTCGACATCTTTAGGACTTAAAGTATTGGCTATGTCTTGTAAAAATTCGCAATTTTCTTCACAAAGTATCACTAAAAGCCTTTAAATTTGAATTATTTAAAAAAAAGGGAAGGGGGCTTTAAGCCCCGTTAAAGATTTTTAAGCATCGTTTCATAGGCTTTTTGAGTGCCCGGACGCACCTTAGTCATTAAGCTTACGATGATAATGACAAGACTAGCACACACAAAGCCGGGCACGATTTCATAGATTGGGAAATTTAAAGCCCCTGCCAAATAATTTTTCCAAGCCACAACTACAACAGCACCTGTAACCATACCTGCGATCGCACCCATACGCGTCATTTTACTCCAAAAGAGCGAAAAGAGCATTACAGAGCCAAAGCTAGCACCAAAGCCAGCCCACGCATAAGCGACTATGCTTAAGACACTTGAATTTTTATCTGTTGAAATAAGAAAAGCGATAAGGGCTACAAGTAAAACGCCTATTCTACCTAGTCTCATCACTATTTGCGAACTTGCATCTTGTTTGAAAATACGGCGATAAAAATCTTCTGCCAAAGTCGAGCTTGAAACAAGAAGTTGCGAACTAGCCGTGCTCATAATCGCCGCTAAAATCGCACTAAGCAAAATCCCAGCGATCCAAGGATTGAAAAGCAGCTGACTCATTACGATAAAAATTTTTTCAGGGTCTTGTAAGGTAAGATTAAATTTATGCACATAGGCAATGCCTAAAATTCCTATAAAGCACGCCCCAATGAGTGAAATCACCATCCAAGAAATCCCCACAAAAGTAGCAGTTGGAATCTCTTTAGTCGAGCGTATAGACATAAAACGCACCAAAATATGCGGCTGTCCAAAATACCCTAGCCCCCACGCAAGAGCTGAAATAATCGCAAGAGCCGATACGCCCTCACCCATAGATAAATTTTGAGGCTTGATTTCTTGGACGATGCTTATAGCAGCTTCATAACCACCTAAATTTGAAAGCATTACTAAAGGCACGATAATTAAAGCACTCATCATCAAAAGTCCTTGGATCATATCCGTCCAGCACACAGCTTTATAGCCGCCTAAAAAGGTATAAAGCACGATGATAATAGTCCCTGTGGTAAGGGCATAAGTATAATCAATCCCAAAGGTGCTTTCAAAAAGTTTCGCCCCACCTACAAGCCCAGAAGAAACATAAAAAGTAAAAAACACCAAAATCACAATCGCACAAACAATGCGTAAAATGTGCTTATCATCATCAAAACGCGTTTCAAAATAATCAGGGATTGTAATGCTATTAGCAATCACGCTTGTATAAATTCTAAGTCTTTTAGCGACAAAAACCCAATTTAAAAACGCCCCTATGCTAAGACCTATGGCGATATAGCTTTCTACAAAACCGCTCACATACAAAGCTCCGGGCAAACCCATCAAAAGCCAACCACTCATATCACTAGCCCCAGCACTTAGAGCTGACACCACAGGACCAAGCGACCTCCCACCTAGAAAGTAGTCTTCTGTGCTTTTGTTTTTCCTGTAAAAATAAAAGCCGATAAATAGCATTAAAGCCGAGTAGGCGATAAAAGTAATGGCAATTTCTGTGTTAATTTTGACAACTTCCATTGTTTCTCCTTATTGTGAATTTTTTAAAGCACGAATGCCTAAGTTTCCATAGCGATGAT
This sequence comes from Campylobacter felis, assembly GCF_030250085.1. Taxonomy (NCBI): domain Bacteria; kingdom Pseudomonadati; phylum Campylobacterota; class Epsilonproteobacteria; order Campylobacterales; family Campylobacteraceae; genus Campylobacter; species Campylobacter felis. The sequence continues at coordinate 77,611 of NZ_JANURX010000002.1, read as the reverse complement.
AAGACACGCTTAAAGCCTTTTCATTATGGTAGAACAAAAGCTCAAAACGCCCATTTAATAGCGGCTTATCACGGATAATAATCTTAGCCTCTTTAGCAGTAGCTTGATAGAGAGGGCTATTTTTATCCGCTTTAGCGTGATAACGAATGCGTTCAAATTTAGAAATTTTAGCGATAAATTGCTCCTCATTTTCTTCTACAAAATCCGCTCCCAAATCTACCGCCTTGCAGATTTTCTTAAGCTCTTTGATGATGGAGCTTTGTACGCTATCATAGCTTACAAGAGGACTTAGCCCTAGCGTATGACACCCTATGATAACGCCTAGAATATCTTGCAAGCTATCTTGCTCACACACCCTAAAGGCTAGGTTTTTAATCCGCGTGTAAGAAAAAAGATTATCTTCTCCGCGGATATTGACATAATCTTTTGCTACGCTAAATTCGTGCTTATGATGATAAGCATAAGATTGTGCCATAAGGGCGGCATTTGCTAGGGTAGCTTGTGTGCCTTCATCACTTGCTTTGCTTAATTTTTCTAATGCACTTGCTAAGGGAGTATCAAGTAAATTTGTATCAGTTTTTGCTTCTATATCCATAAATTGCGTGATGTAGTTATAAATCCCTACCTTTCTCCCAAAGCCTATGGCAGACTTTTTCACCCCGCCAAAAGGCTGTCTTAGCACGATAGCCCCAGTTGTGGGCTTGTTGATATAAATGTTCCCTGCTTCAATGTGAGTGTGGAAATACTCCCACTCTCTTTCATCTAAGCTTTCAAATCCCGCTGTAAGTCCGTATCCTGTGGAATTGACAATTTCAATCGCTTCTTTTAAATCTTTAGCCCTCATTACGCTCAAAAGCGGTGCGAAAAGCTCGTTCATATGTGTGAAAGCACCTTTTTTAACGCCATATTTTATGCCCGGAGTCATTAAGTGAGCGTTATCATTTATAAATGTTGGTTTTAACGCCCACTCTTCCCCAGCTTCTAGCTCATTGATAGCTTTTGTCAGTTTCTCGCTAGGTTTATCACACAAAGCACCTAATTTATTTTTTAGCACAAAGGGGCTACCTACTGCTAGAGATTGTGCCGCATCTACAAGGGCTTTTTTAAATTCTTCATCTTCATACACTTCATCTTCAAGCACAAGTAAAGAAGTGGCGGAGCATTTTTGCCCAGAATTTGAAAATGCAGAGTGGATAATGTTTTTCACCGCGCTATCTCTATCGGCAAATTTAGAGACTATGGTCGCATTTTTGCCCCCAGTTTCTGCACTTAAAAGTAGGGTAGGATTTGCTTTTAGCATTGCATAAGCAGTTTCTTCACCGCCTGTAAGTATGGAAAATTTCACCGCTTCATCGCTTAAAATATATTTCGATATATCACTGCCCTTTGCTGGTAAGAAAATAAGCGCATCTCTTGGAATGCCCGCATCCCAAAAGCACTCACAAAGCTTATAGCCTGTCAGCATAGAAAGCGATGATGGCTTATAAAGCACGACATTACCAGCAGCTAAAGGAGCAGCTATGGTGCCTACAGAAATACCCACAGGGAAATTCCACGGCGCAATGGTAACGCCTATACCCTTTGGCTTAAAGGTGGTGTTTGGATTTTGGCTTTGTAGCGTTGCTAAAGAGTGGGGATAAAACTCTATAAAATCAATCGCTTCGCTTACTTCCGGATCAATTTCTAAAAAAGTCTTGCCTGTCTCTAATGCTGCAAGCCCTATCAAATCCCCCCTTCTCTCACGCATAAGCTTGGCGACTTTGGCTAAAACGCCATAAATCTCATCGCTACTTTTTTGCGTAAAGTTTGAGTTTTTCGCCACTTCTAAAGCTGCTTTTAGCTCATTTTCTCCTGCTAAATACGCTGTGCCTATGGTGCGATGGGCGATTTTGTCTTTAACTTCTAAAGTGTTTAAATCCGCTTGTGTGAAGTCAAGCTCTCCAGCAACAGGATAGACATCATAATCGCTTAAATTTTCGTATTTTGCTTTAATATTTTGCGCCCATAAGCGATTTTGTGAGAGTATGAAGTCTGTGTCGCTTTCATTAGTAAAAGTTTTTGTCGTGTAAGAGCTTGGGACATTTTGCGTTTTAGTTCTATCCTGCTTTCTATGTGTGGAATTATCAAGGGTTTTAATGCCTTCAAGGGCATTTAAAAATAAGCTTTTTTGCTCTTCCCATTCTTTAGAGCCAACTTTAAGATTGAAAAAATAACGCATAAAATTATCTTCGCTTGTATTTTCATCAAGACGGCGCACAAGATATGCAATGGCATTATTAAAGTGTGCTGCATCACATACAGGTGCATAGAGAATTAAATCGTGCATTTGTGAAAGCTCATAAGAGCATTGCAAACTCATGCCCTCAAGCATTTCAAAGGTAAAGCTCTCACCTGCCCCAGCTTCGTTAATGCGTGTGTAAGCATAAGCGATTTCAAAAATATTATGACTTGCAATACCAACATTGATATATTTGTAATTTTCATCTTCTAATACAAGATCTAGCATTTTATTATAATTGCTATCGGTGTCGATTTTACGCGAGAAAGTCGGTAGCTCCCAGCCTCTTTGACTAGCAATCGTTTCTTCACTCTCCATATTTGCACCTTTTACAAAGCGGATTTTAATGGGCTGCATACCCTTTAAAACCCTTTCTTTTGAAAAGGCTAAGAGCTTTTTAAGATATTCATAAGAATCAGGGATATAAGCTTGTAAAACAATCCCCGCTTTAATATCAAATTTCGCCACACTCTCCATAAAGGCAGCCACGGTTAGCTCTAAGTCTCTAAATTCCTCCATATCTAAATTGATAAATTTACTCACGCCTTGTCTGTTTTGCTCTTCTAAGGCTAGGGCATAGAGTTTATCAAGTCTTTTGACGACCTCCTCTTTAGAATAGTCAAAATCAATGATATTGATTTGAGAAAAAATCGTGGTAATTTTGATAGAAATATAAGTGATATAGCTTGATTTTAGGGCTTCTTCATATTTTTGCATACGGTATTTACTCTCTGCCTCTCCTAAAACCTCTTCACCGATGAGATTAACATTAAGCGTGATATTATTTTCGCTTTTGCGTTTGGCGATGTGGGGGGCTAAAAAGCTTTCGTTAGCGTCTAAAACCATAGCTTTCGTATCGTTTCTTAAATGCGAAACAAAAAATGGCACGCTCAATTTTGGAACAAGCCTACCAAAGTTTAAAAAGCTAAAAAGCAAGAATTTCTCAAAGGCAGAGAAAAAGTCCGCTATGCCAAATTTATTAAGCGTGTGTTCTATAAGCTCAAAACTCGCTTTTTTATCTTTACAACGAAAAGAGCGGTCAAGTAGCTCGATTAGCATTACTTTATTTTTGGGATTATTAAGAAGCTTTTGCATTTTAGCGTGAAATTGTCTCTCACTAGCGGAGAGATTTTGCTCAATTTTGCTTTGTAGTTCTTCTGCCAAAGCGATGGATTTTTGTATCATTTTGTAAAATCCTTTTGTGAAATTTTTCTAAATGATACAATTAAAGATTAAATTTGTATTTTTTTATTTTGTGTTTTGTGTTTAAAATTTGATGATTTTGTATATTTTAGTAACATTTATTTGATGTTTATATAAGCGTGTTAGTATTTTAAAATATTTAAAGAGAGTGAGAGTGATGAGAAATAGCCGTCTAGCAACTAGACTTAGCCATTTAGCCTATAATATTAAGGGTATTACGCGTATGATGAGTCCGCGTTTTTTACTCGCAAGGCGTGAGAATATTTTGCGTGCTTTGCAGGAGCGAAGTGATGTGGATATGATTAAAAAAAGAGTGGATTATTATTGTCAAATAAACAGCAAAATCACCCTTGATAAAGACGCAAAAAGCATTGCTAGTGTGAGATTTGCTAGAAAGGGCGTTGGTTATAAATTTGACTCTTATGAATATTTGCGTTATTTTCCGCAAGATTTCAAAGCACATTTTGAATTTGGTGATGTTTCTTATATTTGCACTAAGCCATCTTTGACAAAATCTCGTCCTGTTGAAAGTGGGGGGGGGGGGGGTAACACGCTTTTAAAACTAGATAAAAATCGCCATTTTGTCTTCATCAAAGACCCCTATAAATTTAGCCAAAAGCAAGATAAGCTTTTTTACCGTGGGGCGATTTATCAAAAACATAGAATTGAATTTTTTCAAAAATACTTTAACCATCCCCTATGCGACTTAGGACATGTAGGAAGTAAAAGCCTCCACCACGCTTGGCAAAAAGCTAGGATAAGCATCGCTAAACATTTGCCTTATAAATTTCTTTTAGCCTTAGAGGGTAACGATGTAGCGAGTAATCTTAAATGGGTGATGAGTTCAAATTCCCTAGCCATTATGCCAAAGCCTAAATTTGAAACTTGGTTTATGGAGGGAAGTTTAGAGCCAAATGTCCATTATTTACAAATTAGAGATGATTATGAAGACTTAGAAGAAAGGCTTGAATTTTGCCTTTTGCATCCCACTTTTGCACAGGATATTATTTATAATGCTCATCAATATGTCGCGCAGTTTTTTGATAAAAAACGCGAGGATTTAATCTCGCTTTTGGTTTTGGAAAAATATTTTTATTATACAAATCAGCTTAATTTTCTTAGCATTTAAGAACCTTTAATCTTCACGCCTTTATATCCACACTTTTTGGAGTGTTTTTAGAAAGAATTTTGCCAAATTCTCCTGTTTTATCATCACAAAACCAAAAAGAAGTTCTAATTCTTCGCTTTTACCAAATTTATTTTCTAATAATTTTTTTAAAAGTTCGTTTTTGGCATTGTCATCTTTATAAGTTTCTTTGTTTTGACTTTCGCCTTGTATGGGGGCTCGGGGTTTTTGCTCCTCTTTAGCCTTAAGATCTTCTCTTGCAATTTGCTCTATGGTTTTATTGCTTGGCTCTAAATTTATTGTTAAATTTAACCATTTTTGTTTAAATTCTTCTATGCTTAAATTGCTACTAAACAAATCGAGTGCTTCCATAAGTTTTTCCATTGAGCCGTTAGCTATAAAAGAATTATTTTTTATAAAGTCATTTAAATCTTGGATTTGATTTTTATCCATATTTTTATCAAATCCCATTAACTTACCGCCTATATTGCTTTGTCCCTCAATGAGATAACCGCCACCAAATTGATTAAGAATTACTCTTGCAAAATTCATAAAAGATTTATCCTTTGAGTTTAAATCTTTCAAATTTATAATTACTTTATTTCCTTGATAAGAATTAACATCGCTTAAAAAATTATTTTCTAAATCTTGTGCCTTGTCATAAATTTTCAAAATTTCAAAACTATTTTTATCCATTTCAAAACCTAGCGGAAGTTCATTTTTAGAAAATTGCATTAAATTAGAAAACACTTTATAGGCGTTTTCTAGCGTTTTGGTAAAATCGATAGTGTCGAAATGTTTATTTTGAGAAAGATTTTTAACTAGTGTTTGCATTTGTGTCGCATCAATTTTATAATTTTTTGAAATTCCCAAGCTTTGCGTTGTTGCTTGAGATATATCTTTTAATTTTTGAGTAGAATAACCACCTTTATGATGGTTATTCATATAAGCTGTGTTTATCACACTCTCACTCCTTGCCGATTTATCTTAGTTACAAATCGGCTTTATGGTTTTTATCTTGATAATCCGCCTAATTGCCTATCAAATTGATTTTTATATCTGTAGCTTATAAATAAGTTGGCTATGATGAAAAGTAACTTTTTCATTTTTTCTCCTTTTTTATAATTTGTAAAATACAAGCAAATTTTGTGCCAAACTTTATCACAAATACCCATAAAGATGAGAGAAAACCAACCACAAAACAAAGGCTAACGCCATCACAGCTATTATGCAAAAAAACCCCATTTTACGAGCTTTGCAACCTACTATGCCCTCTATGATTTGTGCTATTAGATTTTCAAGCATCAATACCGCCAACCCTTTGAGCCAACACCCGAATTAAGAGGATGTCTTTCACTAAAAACGCCCCAAGCTGCATATCTTACGCCCCACATAGCTCCTTGTCTTGCAAGCCAATAACCTCCACCGACTAAAAACGGAGCCATTCTATTTTGTGCGGCATACCCACCCCTGACCTCTTTCATCTCATCAAGGCTAAGAATTTTTACTCCTACGCTGTTATCACTCACCGCACCATTACTTAATTTGGCAAGAAGATCATTTGCAAAGCTGAAATTTATTAATAAAGCACTTAAAATGATAATATTTGATAGTGTTTTCATAATTACTTCCTTAGTAATCAATTTATTGACCATAAATTCTTTAAGCTCTTATATTTATCGATACAATGTTATGAGTTTGATAGCCGTGTCTAATTTCATATCTCTTTTTAGTTTCGAGATATTTTTCTTTAAATTCATTAATACTTAGCGTTGAATTAAACAAGGCATTAAATTCATTTTCATATAACATAAAAAGCCCTTTCCCTCCAAAATCAAATCCCCCAATTTTATGATCGACTTCGATAAATTTTTTTAAATCCTCGACTTCTTTTTTACTTATGTTTTTATCATAACCCCATAATTTCCCTAAAATGGTTGTTTCGCCATTTTTGGCGTATCCTAAGTTTGGTAAGCCTGCAAGGTCCATAAATTTAGCCTGTTGCTTATTATTTGTTTTCATCATAGCTGACAAATTTAAATGATTTAAAGCCCCTATTGTCATCTTAATCCTCCCAAAGCACTTTCTAAGCGATCTTTATAATTTCTTTTTAATTCATTAATAATTATGTTATTGTTTAGCGTTGCACTATTAGTTACATTGCGTATGCTTCCATCAAAATGATTGACAGCAACAGCTCCATAAGAAAAATAGACAAATTTTCCAGCCCTATTAAAGCCCACATTTCTTTTTACGCTAAATCCTAAAGCCGTATAAAGAGGATTTGAGCCGTCTAAAGCATTGGTAAATTCTTGTAGTCTTTTTTGACTTTGCCATAAATGTTTTTTGGTCGCACTATTAGAATAACATTGCGTAGAGCCCATTTGACACAACCCTCTATCATTTTTCATAGTTTGTTCAAGATTAATTTGACCATTTTTTATTTCCCAACCTAATTCATTTTCAAAATCTGGAACTGCTAAAGCAGCTAATTCGTTTTGGGAAATTCTTATAGTTGCTACGGCATACCCACCCCTAACCTCTTTCATCTCATCAAGGCTAAGAATTTTTACTCCTACGCTGTTATCACTCACCGCACCATTACTTAGCTTGGCAAGAAGATCATTTGCAAAAGCAAAATTTGCTAGTAAAGCACTTAAGGCTATAACGCTAAATAGTTTTTGAAACATTTTAACTTCTTTTATTTAAGATATATTTGTGTTTATTTTATCATTTAAAAAAATTGAAGTCAAATTTATAAGATATAAAATGTCATTATTTAAAAATTTGGAGCACTCTTTGCTTGATTATCCTTTATGTAATATTTTAAAAAGGACAAATAATGAGAAAAATGATTTTCATTTTGGCGATTTTAAATGCTTGGCTTTTTGCTAGCGATGAATTAAATATCGATAGTTTGTTTAAGAAACAAATAGGTTTAAGAAGCATTACAAGTCTATCTTTACTTAGCACGGGTAATGCAAATTCTTACGCACTTTATCCTAATATCATTGTAGGCGGAGATCCTACCATTTGGAATGATACAAAGCAAGTTTTTTTAACGCAAACTTTCATTGATACTTTGCATCCTAAATTTGACCTACTGATTTCAGGTGGAGGAAGCTATGCAGGGCAGGAATATACAAATTTTTTTACCAATGAATACTCTCATAAAAATCGCATAGGATTTGATAATCTTTAGTTAGGCTTTATTTATACTGGGGAAAGTTTTGCTGACTTTATCTCGCAAATCACCTTTCAAACAGCACTCGTTCAAAGAGAAAAAGCACTCAATAATACTAAAAATTTTTATCTCAAATCGCAAAATTTACAAGCTAGTTTGTAGCGATCCTGTTGTATATAGCATTTATAGCGGCTTTGGATACAATCAAGCGAGGAAATTTAAAACCCTTAAAATAGAATATGGACATAGCATTTATGTTTATCTATCGTTTTAAGCCCTAAAATCACTTTAGATTTAGGAGCGGAGCAAAGATTTCAAATGAAACAAAAAATCAATGGCTATCAAAATTCTGAGGTGCGTTCTATCCCGACTTTTAGTTTAGGTTCTACTTATAGTATCAATGCTGACACTGCGGTTTCCGTTAATGCAAATTTTGGCGGTAGTTCGGCTGCTCCTGATAGTGTATTTGGCTTAAGTTTATGGAAAAAGTTTTAAAGAAATTTATCATTATATTTTTTATACCCTTAGCGTTGTGGGCGGAATTTGTAGTCAAGTCTTACCAAGAGCTTAAAAACGAAAAAATAGTAAGGCAAAATTACGAAGAATCTTGCGGAGCGGCTTCTTTAGCTACCTTGCTTAATCTCATCGATGATAAGAAATTAAGTGAATTAGAGCTTTTGCAAGTGATGAGCGAAAAAGAGCTTTATACGGATATGGTAAGCTTTGCGGATCTAAATGAAGCGGTTAAAAAGCTAGGCTATGAAAGTAAGGCTTATAAGATCGATAAAGAAATTTTAAAAAAACTTGTCAATGTCCCTATGCTTGTAAAAATTGAAGATGACCCTCGCTTACGGCATTTTGTGGTGATTATCAATTATAGGGGCGATTATTTGCAAGTATTTGACCCAAGTCATGGAGAATACATAAGCTCAAAAAGTCAATTCTTTAGCATTTGGGATAGGTATGATAAGGGCGGATATGCTTTGATAATAGCCCCTAAAAAGACTCTAAAAACTTTTAAGCTTCCTTTGCCAAATAAAATAAATTACGAATTTGACTTCAATTTTTTTAAATGATAGAATAAGCCTAAATATATCTTAAATAAAAAGGGGGTTAAAATGTTTAAAAGATTATTGAGCATCATAGCTTTAAGTGCTTTACTAGCAAATTTTGCTTTTGCAAATGATCTTCTTGCCAAATTAAGTAATGGTGCGGTGAGTGATAACAGCGTAGGAGTAAAAATTCTTAGCCTTGATGAGATGAAAGAGGTTAGGGGTGGGTATTATATATTAAACACTAAATTTAATCAAGATAAATTAAATCTTACTTCCGAATTTTATCTTGTAGCAAATTTTCATCCGGGAGAGGTTGATTATATTAAAAACTATATTTTTAAAGATCCAAATGCCAAAAAAGGTTTATGCGGACTTAATGTAGCAAACTGCTCAAATCCTAGCGAAAGAAGACTTATAGATTATCTTGACATCACAAATCAATCTTATATTTTTTCTCCCACATTGATAGCAAAAAGACAGATTAAAAGAACTCATTTGGGACAACCCTATATTCTTTTTTCATATCAAGTTGGCGTAATGGATACAAACGGGCAATATTATAAATTTGATACTACAACTTCTAGTAGATTATTAAAATATAATATGATTATCAAAGAAATGGATCAAAAATATAAATCTCAAATTGAAAGTGCAATGGGAGGATATAATACAAATGTTATATAAATTAATTTTAATAACATTATAAAAGGATATTAGGAGCAAAATAATGATAAATTTTACAAATTCCTATTTAAGCGTTAATTTTACCAATTTAAATTCTCAAGATGGAGTTAATTTAAAAAACATAAGAGCAACCGACTTACCCAGCGATAAAACTCAAGCGGTGGATAAAATTTTAGGCTATGGCGTGGATAAAGGGGGCTTTTTTACGAGTGATTTTAATGAAGCGGCTAAAATTCCAAAAGATTATAAAATTAATGCAAATTTCATAAAAGCCCTCAATAAAACTTTAACAACGGCAGAACTTACCACCGAAGCTTTGTATGATTATGTTAATTGGGCAAAAGAATTTGGTAATTTTTATAAAGAAAATTTGCAAACCCTTGATAAATTTGGAGAGAATTTTGATAGGGAACAAATTGAAAAAAAATTTAATGTTTCCCTTAAGGATAATTTTACCAAAAGCGATGTTTTGCTTAGTCTTTTTATAAATATCAATACAATCAAATTTAAAGAAGGCAAAAGCACTCTTTTTGGTAAAACTTACGGATTTGATAGTGCTATAAATGAAAAAGAAATGAGAGAATTTTATGCTTTTATGCAAAAAAATCAAATCAAAGACCCAAATAAAATAGAAAAATCCTCTTTTAAAAATATACTTTCTGATGAGTGGATGGGAGTTGATAGAGAAAGAAGTAAATTACAAACTTATGTTTCTTATGCTATAAATTTTCATTTGGATCATTCTATTGTAAATAAAGCTAAAGATTTTAAAGATGAGTTCGACAAGCTCTTACGCGAAAATTTAAATTTGGAAGAATTTAAAACTCAATATTTAGATTTTAAAAAAAGGCACGATGAATTTGTAAAAGATTTTGAAATGGCTATGGGTAATCATTTATTAGTTAAACCCATTGAAAAAAATAATTTCACCCCCATACAAAGCGAAAGTCAAAACAAAGAAACCTATAAAGATGACAATGCCAAAAATGAACTTTTAAAAAAATTATTAGAAAATAAATTTGGTAAAAGCGAAGAATTAGAACTTCTTTTTGGTTTTGTGATGATAAAAACAGGAGAATTTAGCAAAATGCTTTCTAAAACTAAAAAAAGTGTAGATATTAAAGCGTGAATTTAAATAAGCTCAAGCTCTTTTTGTCCTTTACTTTCGCAAAGGGCGATAATAGCAGCGTTTATACCCTCATCTTGTAGGGTTTTAAGTAGAGTGTCGCCATTTTTTTTGCTCACAGCGATTAAAAGTCCGCCAGAAGTTTCAGGACTGCAAAATAAAAGAGCATTTTCTTGCAAATGCGGATAGCTTTTTTTTATAAATTCATAGTTTTGGTAAGCTCCAGCCGGAATCAAGCCCATCTCAAAATACCCCCTTACACCTCGCAATAAAGGCAAAGAATTTTCAAAAATGCGTATGGAAATTTGCGGATTAAGCATTTCTTTTAAATGTCCTAAAAGTCCAAAGCCCGTTACATCACTCATCGCACTAGCTTTAAATTTCACAGCCAAGCGACTTGCTTTTAGATTAAGAGTAAGCATATTTTCAAGCATAGAATTTAAATGCGAATTTTCTAAAAGTCCTCCCTTTAAAGCCGTGCTTAAAATCCCCACACCTAAAGGCTTGGTTAAAATGATAATATCACCTATTTGAGCCGTGTTATTAGCGATGAATTGTTTAGGATGCACCTTGCCTGTTACACTTAGTCCAAAAAACATTTCCGCACTTTCTATGGTATGTCCGCCAACGACTAAGCTGCGGGCTTCTTGCACCTTATCATTTGCCCCGGCTAAAATTTCGCCTAAAAGCTCTAAGTTGTGATTTTTATTATCAAAGCCTACGATATTTAGGGCGTTTATCACTTCTGCTCCCATAGCAAAAATGTCGCTTAAAGCATTTGCCGCCGCAATCGCACCAAAGTGATATGCACTATCAACCACAGGCGTGATGAAATCAAGCGTTTGCACGAGGGCTAAATCTTCGCTTATTTGATACACGCTTGCATCTTCGTTATTGCCGATACTACTTAGTAAAGCGGGGCTTGTTTGCATAAAGTTTAGTATTGTTTTAAGACCGCACGGGTCTAGTTTCGCTGCTCAGCCTGCCGCTTTGACAAAATGCGTCAATTTTTGATCTTTATAGTCCATTTAAGCCTTATAAAGTGATGATTTTAGCTTTTCCAAAAAGCTCATTTAAAATCGCATAAGCATTGCCTATGCTACCTATTTTAAGTTCTTTAGTTTTATCAAAAAATTCCAAACACGCCCCACAGCTTATAATTTCCACGCCTAATTTTTCAAGCTCAAGCATAGCTTCGTGGGCTTTGTGCGTTTTGTCCGTGTTGATTAAAACGCTATCATTGACGCAAATGATTTTATTGGGACGATTTTCTAAGTTTTTTAAGGTCGATAAAAAGCCAAGCAATAAATTCTCCCCAAGCTCCCCATCGCCTACTTTAGTGCTTTTTAAAAATAAAATTGTATTGTTGATTTCTTCATTGAAATTTAGCTCACAAGCACTTTTTTGCACTGTAATGCAAAATTCCTCGCCCCTTTCCTCGCAAGTGTGAGTTAAATTTAAGGAGTTTAAAAATTTTATCACATTATTTTTTGCGATGTGAGAATTTAAAAGAATTTCTAATTTTTCGCCATTTTCAAGTTTTTCTAAGGCGTTTTTTGTCTCTATCACAGGTGCTGGGCAGTCTAAATTACGACAATCGATTTTCAATGGTTCTCCTTTGCGAATTATTTTTTCTCTTCTTTGAAAAATAGCTCTTTAAAGCGTTTGTTGGCGTATTCTTCAATGTCTTTTTGTAAAATCGTATAATTTTGCATTAATTCTAAGGCTCTAGGCGTGAGTTTTGTGCCTGATTTGCTCGATCTTCCTTGCCTTGAGCTTACTAGTGTTTCTTGAGAATTAAGTTGCAAGGTTTGTAAATGTGTCCAAGCCTTTTTATAATTGATCCCCATAAGCTTAGAGGCGTGAAGTAAGCTTCCCGTTTGTGCGATGAGTTCTAAAAGCTCGGTTTTACCCTTGCCAAAGAGCAAGTCTCCGTCCGCATTTTCTATCCAAGTTTTTGTTTTAACGACAAATTTTTTACCCTTTTTTTCCTTAAAGCAGCCCAATTTGCAATATTTTACATCGATTTTATAGGCTTTAAGGCTTGAACGCACATTTTTAAGTCCAAAGCCCCGTTTTGCTACTTCTCTAGCGTCTTGACAAAAAATGCGTTTTCTCTCGTCCAAAAAAGGCTCAAGAGCTTTTAAGGTTTCGATTTTACCTTTTTCAAAGTCCAAATGTCCAAACTGCCCAAGCTCACAATTATCAATGCGAATTCCATTTTTATTAGCGATTTTGCCGATTTCCTCGACTTCTTTATTAAATTTTTTAGCGATTTTAAAAGCGGTCCCGCAGTCTAATTTTTCATTGCTATTTAAAAGTTCTTTCATATATTCTACAATTTCACTCATTAATTCTATCTTCTCCGCTGTAAATGTTGATTTTATCTCCTCTTGCAAAGCCACAAAGAGTAAGATTAAATTTTCTCGCTATCATCACACCAAGGCAAGTGGGTGCAGTGCGTGAAACGAGGGCTGGGATTTTATGCATAACAGCTTTAGCGACCATTTCAGAGCTTAATCTCCCACTTACCATTAAAAAGCAATTTTGCAAATCTACCCCCGCAAGTCTTGCCTTGCCTAAAGCCTTATCTATGGTATTATGCTGGGCGATGTCCTCGCCGATGAAAAAGGTATTTTCATCGACAAAAAGCTTTGCAGTATGCACACAGCCTGTTTTTTCGTAAAGTTCGCATTGTGTATAAAATTCACTCATTTGTTTTAAAATTTGATCTTTGCTAAATTGGGCTTTAGAATTGATTTGACTCGCTTGTATGGCTTCTGGGTCAATGTTTGCTGTGTGTGCTCTACCACAACCGCTAATGACAACGCCCTCAGCATTAAGCTTGGCTAAATTTGCCTCATCGATTTTAGCCTCTATCCTTACACTCATATCATCTTGTTCTATGCTTTTAATGTCCTTTACGCTAGCAATGATATTTTCGCTCATCAAGTAGCCCACCGCTAAGGCTTTTTCATCTGTGGGAGTCGCCATTAAAGCACCGATTTTCTCATCATTGACAAAAAGTTCAAGCTTAATTTCGCGCACTAAAGTATCTTCGCAAACTAAACGCTCATCGCCCTTGAATTTAACAATTTCTGTCGTAAATAAAGCTTCCATAATTTTTTCTTTCATAATAAATTAATGAGATATTATATTAGTTTTTTTTAAATCAATCTACACCCTTACGATAAATTGTCGTAAGGGTATTAGTAAGCATAACGCAAACCCAAGCTAAAGATATGAACTTTATTTTGCTTAAGATTTTCTAAGGATAAATCGTATTGTGTGTCGAGTTTTAAGCGTGGAGAAAGATGATAAATTGTGCTAAAATTCGCATAAGTTAAATGCTTATTTTGTTTCGCGCCCTTAATATAAGCCTTAGCGCCGTTTTTCCACGAAGCATCAAAGCCAAAATCACTAGGATTTAAGGCAAAACTATGGCGTAACTCTCCCTCAAATTCAATTTGTTCAAAAACTAAAGAAGTCCTCAAGCCACCGAGTAATTTATATAAATGATAGTTCTTTTCCTCCGCTACAAAACCAAGTGCGGTATCCTCGTTAAAAGCTCCCCTTGTGATGTTTTCATTAGCAAACGCAACAAAAGGCGTAAAAATCGCACTATGATGAGAGAAATCCTTCCCCGCTTCTAAGTAAAAATTATAAAGTTTATCATCGTGCTGGCTATGAGAGGGGGCGTTGTTAATCAGTCTTTGAGTTTCATTTTTCACAAAGCCAAATCCCAAAGCACTCGCTAAATAAAAATCATCAAATTCATAACTTCCATAAAGATTAAAATAGTGATTTTTTATCTCGCTTTCTCCTGCTATTTTGTCAAATTTTGCTGTTGTTTTCGCATCGAGGATATTAAAGCCCAACATAAAATCATCAATATGATGGTCATGCCCTATAAGCACGGAATTAAGTTTAGCATTACCTCCCGCATAAACATCGCTTGAAATGTCAAATTTACTATGTAAAGCAAGGGCGTAAATTCCGCTGTTATCTTGTCTTCTTAGATAATTGATTCTTTGGGCGGTTTTATAGGCTAAGAGTTCGTTTTGCTTGGCTAGGAAGTGATTATTTGTCGCGTGAATTTCGCCTGTGAGCGAGTCGATAATGCGATTTAAAGAATTCACATTAGCATTAAGCACATTTAAAGACGCTTCATAAATAGGGCTTTGTTCCTCTTTGCTTTCCTCTAAACTGATTAAAAGCCTTTCAAAATTATCCGCCGTTTTTAAGGTTCTTTCATCATCGTAATTTAGGGCTTTTACGACACTATGGGTGCTGTTTCTGGTGTAGGATACCTTGAATTCTTTATTATTATAAAGTGCTTCTTTGATGTTGATGAAGGCATTGCTTCCTGAAGTGATTTGATAATTGCCGTCAAAATTAGTGATTTCATTGGCACTTATAAGCGTGTGGTAGCTGTTTTGATATGTGGAGACAATGTTATTTGTTTGCGTTGCGTTAGTGATGAGGATACTATCTTTCATATCGATTTTATTCGAGGCTTCTAATTTACTTGCTAAATCGATGATGATTTTAGCCTGTGAGCTTCCCTGATAGTTTTCGATTTTAGCGCCTTTGCCTGTGATTTCAAAAATTCCGCCTTGATTATCAATGGTTTTTGCTTTTATCATACTGCTTGAGTTAGCGGCGGTGAGTGTGCCTTGTGTTTGGATATTGATTTTATTACCTGTAATGCCCCCATTTGTGAGCTTTAAGGCACCATTTTCTATTTTTGTCTCTCCTGTGTAGCTATTATTTCCGCTTAAAATAAGCGTCCCCGTGCCTTTTTTATGAAGTCCTGCATCGCCTTTGATGTCATTACTCCAAGTAAGCTTATTTTGATTAGTATAATTTCTGTAATCTAAATGAACCTCCACCATATTCTCGCCGTTTAAAAGAAGTTTTTTGTCAAAACGCGCCGGTCCTTTTAAGGCTCTATTTACATTAAGCTTACCCCAGCCTATGGTAGCGTTTGGTTCTTCGGTAGGGTCGCTTGAGTTTTCTTTATCAGCCGTGCTAAGTATGGTTTGAACGACTAAGTGATTATCCATCCACGGATATTGCTCCCACACTTTAGCCACTGCTGCTGTTACCACCGGAGCGGCAAAGGAGGTTCCAGAGCCATTTCCTTGTTGAAAAGTATGCTCTCCTAGTGCAGCTATGCCCCAGTTTTTCGCTCTTTCGCCTATTTTATTAGCATAAGTGTTATCAAATTGATTATTTTGATTAAGACTTGTTACAGCTATCCAGCCTTTTTTAGCTTCATTGTGTTTTACGGGGAGGGAGGATTGGTCATTTGCCATTTCTTTGTTTTCATTTCCTGCTGCCCATACGAAGATATTATCTTGCTCTTTTGCTCTTTTAGCTAAATCGTTATAAAAATTACTATTGATTTGATTTAAATCATCAGTCGGGTCTGTGCCAAAAGAATTATTATAAATTTTTGTTCCTTGCTTTTCAAGAGTAATATAAATTAATTCGCTCACATTAAGGCTAGTGGTATCTGCTTTACCCGCATCATAGCCAAAAAGCTTTGAGGTATTATTATATTTAGCGACTACGGAAGCTACTTTTGAGCCGTGTCCCTCAGCACCTGTGGTATTTGCAATGACTTGATTAGTCATCGTCATATTTTTAGCCTCAGTTTTGTCATATGTGGCAAAAACTCCATCAGCTATGCCGATGTGAGAAATTTTATTTTCATCGTTGTAATTATCTGTTTGTGGTGTTTGAACGTTGCTAAATTGCGTTGGTTGATGAGCTTTTGAAAAAGCAGTTGGTGCTACTTGGGGAGGGCGAAGTGAAGGTGGCTTTAAGGCTGTGCCTACCGAGCCACCCCCCCCCCCACAACCATAAAATAAAAAAATAATACTTAAAAATAGAGTTTTTATAACTTTTTTCATCGATAAATCCCAAAAATAAAATGCGATGATTATATAATAAATAGTATAAAATAAGTCTTAATTTATTTTTTATTGCTATTTACGACACGACCTGTCGTTAGTGTGTTTTATAATCTCCTTATTAATTTTAAGTCAAAGGAGAAAAAATGTTACCTTTAATTATAGGAGCAGGTGTTCTTGCTTATGCTGGAGTCAAATTTAAAAAGCATTATGACAAAACTAAGGAAGAAAATAGCTGGTGGGTTGAGAATTCAAAAGATGTTGTGTCGCAAATGGTGAGCGATAAGATGGACTCTTTTTATAATAAAATCGAAGATTTTGAGGATAGAGCGGAAAAGATTTTTGATAAGGTGGAAGCTTTTTTAGGCGAAGATTCTAAGGCGGACGGAGATTGCGAAGAGCAATTTAAGGAAGATGAGAGGACGAAGGAAGCTTTTGCTAAATTCAATGCGTTTTTTGAAGAAAATGAAGATTTAGAGAAAACTGAAAAAGATTCTGTTGAAACTGAACTTTCTAAAACAAATGAAGAGCTTAATGAGACTTTGAAAGATAAGGAGTAAAAATGCTTAAAAAAGTTATAGTGGGCGGTATCGCCCTCGTTGCTACAGGATATGGGCTAAAAAAGTTTTATGAATATTTTGCGAGTGATACAAGTAGCGATGATACATTAGGAACTGCCGAAGAAGCTAGAAGGTTTAATTTTATCCAAGAGCTTCTTTTAAGGGTGAATCATTTTGAAGTTATCAACTTTGTCTTTCAGGCTGAGGATTTTATAAGTCTTGGAATAAGGTTTAAGGTGACAATGTCGATGAATTGCTTGGATTATTTACAAGATGAGTTTATGCATCTGGCTTCTCAAAAAAATAATTTTGAGGATTTTAATCCTAGAGAAAAAGAACTTTTTATATGGTTTAATGGGCTTAATAGCATTATGGTTTCTCTTTTGGAGGGAGTGAAGGAAAGTGGAGTTTATCCAAAAAGCGTTGATGATAAGCTTAATAAATATTTAAGGCAAATGAATCTTTATTTTTCAGAAGAAAAACCCTTTAAATGAAGCTTGTTTGATGATAAAGCTTAGACCAAGTTTTCAAAAATGTTTAAAATGTGGGGAGAAATTTTTAGCTCGTCCTAAAAGCGATGCCTTAAATCCGCTAGATTTTATCTGCTCTCGTTGTAAGGGCGAAAGAAGTGGGCTTTTGGAATTTTTATCTCGTATTTTTAGAGGTCGATGATGTTGTGGGTCGCTCTTGCGTTAGTTTTGATAGGGTTTGCTAGTGTTGTAGTTCATTTTGGTTGCCTCCTTATCATTTTTATTGTTCTTGTGGGGATTGGGATATTTAATTATCTCTACTCACAGCCCTTTCCCTATAATTTAGTGCTTTGTGTTTTATATTTACTCTTTTTATTGTGGGGGTGGAAACACATTTTAAGAGATAGATATTGAATTTTGGCACTTTACTTGGCAAGGGGGGGTGCTATAATAAAAAACATTTTTTATCTAAAAATATTAAGGTATGGTGAAGTTTATGATAAAAGATTTTAATCTTGAGGTAACCCCAGAGGAACCCCTAAAAGATATAATAAAATTTAATTCAAAAGAAGTGCTTGAGCAGTATAAAAAAGATGTCTCTATTTATAAATCTTTTGAAAGTATTTTAAGAGCATATATTGATGCTTTGATTGATAAGGCTGTTAAAGAAGGTAAGCTAGATAAAAATGTCGCTGAAACGCAATCTCGCACTAAAACTCCTGAAAGTTTTGAGGGGAAAATTAACAGAGATGACAAGAGGCTTAAATACAGCAATCCTTTAAAAGAAGTTACCGATTTGGTTGGTGTTAAGATTTTACTCACTTCGATTAAAGATAGTCAAATTGTCTATGAAATACTTAGAGCAGAACTTAGAGAGCAAATTGATGAGGAAAATAGTATCGATAAAACGCAAGAGCTTAGAGAGCAAAGGAAGTTTGGTTATCTCGGTAAACATTTAGTGATTAGTTACTCCCCAAAAATGTTAAATGTCGTGTCAAAACAAGATTTAGACATAAATGAAGAAAAATTGGAGGGTTTGAAAGCTGAAATTCAAATTAAGACTTTATTACAACATGTTTGGGCTGAAGTGGAGCATAAGGCAAGGTATAAGGCTGGAGAGGAGCTTTCAGCTGATAAGAAACGCTATTTTGACCGCTTGGCGGCTTTGATTGAAGTGGCTGATGATTTATTTAAGGACCTCATTGATGAAAGTGAAAGGATAAATCAGGAAGCACAAGCTATCATTACCCAAGAACAAGAAAAAAGCCAATTTTTTGAGAAAAATGAAAATCAGTCTTTAGAAAAAAAAGAAAAAATTAAGTCTGTAAGCCTAGATAGCACGACTGTGCTATTGTTTTTAAAAAATGAAAGGGTTAAGGAAAAATTTAAAAAATTAGAAAATATCGATTTGATGATTTTATGTGATGAAGAACCCATTTCTGTCAGTGCTAAATTTATACAATTATTACATTGTGTCAAGCTTGATTATACGAAAGACCTTAATTTGCTTTTAGAGGATAAAAGTCTTAGAGAAATTTTACATCGTTATGCGGCTTATAGGGACAAATATAAGACAGGTAAAAGCATACTTCAAAAACTTAATGTATTACAAATTTTAATTTATGCTAAGGCAAATAAGGAACAAAAAGAGGAGATTAAGAGCAAAAAATTGATTCACGAGCGTATGATGCAGATTTTAGATAGTGAGGATACGAAATAAGATGAAGGCAGTAAAAAAAAAGAAGGTAGTAAAAAAAGAAGGCTTATATTAAATTATGTAAATGGATTTTTAAAATTTTTAAAAAATACAAAATTAAAGGAGTGAAAATTATGGTAGAGAACATGAAAGAAGATAGCATTAAAAAGCTTATAGTCAGTGTAGAATCTAGCGATGGGCAAAAAAGTTGCGTAACTTTTGTTAGGGAAAAGGATAGTAAGGAGCTTATTAGGGCTTTAGAAGGGCTTAAGGAGATCTTGGAATCAGTTCAAGGCGACAAAAAAAAGCTTGAAAGGGAATTAGATGAAACTAAGGATCACAAAAAAGAGCTTGAAATTAATCTAAGAAGACTCCAAGAAGAAAATCAAGCACTAAAGGTGGGAAATGAAGCATTAGAGCAAAAAAATAACAAGACAAGCCAGACATTAGAAAATTTAAAAAATGAGGCTAATATAGAACTTTATGAGTTTTATAAGAGCTTATCTTCTCAATTTCGCAGTAACTTTACATACATTAAAGATGATAGTTTGATGCATTTTAACGCTACTAGCACAAATAGGACTATTTTAAAAAGTCTTTATGTCTTCATAGAAAATGAAAAATGTGAAGATTCATCTATAATAGAATTATTCAACAAACTTTTTCCCTTACACGAAGAATTGTATGGGTTTAAACGCTTAGAGGTAAAAGAGGGTGATAATTTTAATAATAAGGAGCATACTAACATCAAAGATAGCAAAGGACAAGGGTCAATAAAAAAGGTTTGCCTAGTAGGCTTTAAAGATGGGAATGATACTAGTCGTTCCTTAGTAGAATTATAATAGAAAGGAAAATGATGAGTCAGCAAGTCAAAACCATAGATACCATTGTGTTAAATAAAAATGAATATG
Source organism: Campylobacter felis (assembly GCF_030250085.1). Lineage (NCBI taxonomy): Bacteria > Pseudomonadati > Campylobacterota > Epsilonproteobacteria > Campylobacterales > Campylobacteraceae > Campylobacter > Campylobacter felis. The sequence goes on along the minus strand of NZ_JANURX010000002.1, from coordinate 57,400 downwards.
AAAGGTTAGCGCAAGCACTTAATGTTATTAAAGAGGATTTAGCAGCAGCCTTACAGGCAGACTTACAACAGCATGTTACTAAAGAGGATTTAGCAGTAGCCTTACGGCAAAAAGTAATAGAAAAATTTTTGCTTGAAGTAGATTATTATGCTGTGGATTTAAGTCCTTATGATAAAACCTTACTTTACGATATTAATAAAGGGCATTGGGATATTTATAGAGCTACAAAAGAGACTAAACATACGATAAGTATCGAATTAGAAAAGTCTCTTAATGCAAGGTCCCCATTATCAGATGTTAAAGAACAGGGTGTTGTTGCCATTGATTTTGGGACGAAAAGCACTGTTGCGGGGTTGATTGACGAGACATCGCATAAGAGACTTTTTCGTATAGGTTCTGGGGATACTAAGTCAGAGCAAGAAAAAGACGATTATGAAAATCCTACTATCGTAGAATTTGTGAATATAGAAAGGTTTAAAAATGCTTATGATTCTTGTAAGTCAAGACCACTTACTTTTTGGGAAGATATACGCATTTCTCACGCTGCAAACAGGAATCTTAAAAAGGCTGATAATGAGGGATTTTACCGCTTTTTAGCAATTTAAAGCAATGGGCTGGCACAACTGATAATAAATTTCGTATCAAAGATAACTCGCAATCTTACACCCTAAAAGATTTTGTAAAATGTGAAGAGGGCGATTTAAATCCTATTGAAATTTATGCTTATTATATAGGTAGATATATTAATAATATGATGCGTGGGATTTATTTGAATTATGTATTATCATTTCCAGTGAAATATCCTCAAGCGGTAAGGGAGAAAATCCGTCAAAGTTTTGAAAGGGGCATTGCTAAAGCTATCCCTGATGCGGTATTTAGATCAGAATATTCAAAGCAATTTAAAGTTCAACTTAGTGTTAGTGAGCCCGCAGCTTATGCTATCAGTGCTTTACAGGCGTATGGCTTTTATGATGAAGCATTTGTAGATAAGAAAACTTTTTATGGGGTATTTGATTTTGGTGGTGGAACGACAGATTTTGATTTTGGAGTTTGGCGTGGTAGTGAAAAGAGTCGTTACGACTTTGATATAGAGCATTTTGGTGCGGGTGGGGACCCTTATCTTGGGGGAGAGTATTTGCTCGAATTTTTGGCTTATGAAATTTTTAAGACAAACAAGAATGCTATGCGTTCAAAGGGTTGTTCTTTTACAAAGCCAATTACAGAGCGGGGCTTTGGTGGAGATGAAAGTTTAGTTCAAAATTCACAAGAAGCAAGGAAAAATACCACCGCTCTTGTGGAGGAAATTAGACCTTTTTGGGAAAATATCGACCTTTTTAGAAAAGAAGAGGAAATAGTCGATGAGAAAATTAGTGCGTTAAAAAGCGGTAAATTACAAGTGAGTCTCATAGATAATGACGGAAAAATGATAGGTATGACGCTTGAGTGTAATGTTAAGGATTTGGAGGCTAAATTGGTTGAGCGTATTGATATGGGAGTTAAAAATTTTTATCATACCTATAAGATTGCTGTTGAAAAGATGGAGGGCATTAACAAACTTCATATCTTTTTGGGAGGAAATTCTTCGCGTTCCCCTTTAGTTAAGGAAGCTTTTGAAAGAATGATGCAAAAAGCTAAAAGAGAAAAAGAGGATTTAGATTTTGAGCTTTATCCAGCACTTGGGACTCCAGAAGCTGAAGAAAAGCGTAGAGAATTGAATTTAGAAGAGGATACAAATGATGACTTATCCACCAAAATCACTTGTAAAACGGGTGTTGTGTTTGGCTTACTTGACGGAAGAAAGGGAGGCAGTATCAATGTCATTTCTGAAGTAGGCATCGATGATGAGGCTAAATTTAATTTCTATCTTGGTGTAGTGAGAATGAAGGAATTTGTGATTGTGCTTGATAAAGACAAATTAGATACAGTAAGTGGGGAATGGCATACCTTTGTCAAATGCGACAATGATACGAAAGAGTATCCAATTTACTATACTCCATATGCGAGTGCTACTTCTGGTTCATTAGGTGTTGAGGAGGTAAAGTCTTATAATATTAGTCTTGATAATTGTTATGAGAATGCGGAACTTCGCATAAAAATCACAGGTCCAAATACTTTTAGGTATGGTGTATGGGATAAAGAAGCTGGTCTTTGCTATGAGGGTGAAGAAATTTTACTATCAAATTAAAAATAAGGAGAAAAAATGGGTTTTTGGAGTTTCGTTGGTACAGCAATTAGTGCAGTAAGTAGTGTATGTAGTACTTTGGGGTCTTTTGGTAGCTCTTTATTTAAGACAATAGGGGCTTTATCGCCTCATCTAAAGTTAATTGTAGATGTGGTATCTGCGGTGGTAAATTCGTTAGGCATCTTTAAGAAGGAATATACGCCTGAGGATTACGGTGCCGCACTAAGACAGGCTGAAAAAAAGCCTGAGGATTTTGATAGCATTAATGCTTATATTGACTATCTTAGTGCTGAAATGAGAGCGGGAAGAATTGATTTAAATAAAGAAAAAAGTGATATAGATAAGTGGGCGGATACAGCTTTGGGCGTTGGTTTGGGTATTAAGAGCCTTGATGAAAAATTCAAACTTCAAACAAGTACTGAGTTTTGGAAAGGTATGGGGAAGAAATTTAATGAGGGTAAAATAGACGAAAAGGATGTTGAAAGCATACTTAAAAATTCCAGTCAAAACAATATCAATTCTGAGGATTTAGTGCGTTATATGCAAAATCAACCCTTAGCGAATGGAACAAAGCCATCGGATATTTCACAAACCTTGAAGGAGGCATTGAAGGAAAGTAAGCCAGAGCTTACAGAGCAAGAGCAAAAGGATAAATTTAACGCACTTCTTAGAAATGATTGAGTATTTTAGGTTTTATCTAAGGGTGAAGAAATTTTACTATCAAATTAAAATAAGGAGAAAAAATGGGTCTTTTGGGTGCGGTAAGTAGTGTAATTGGTTCTATAAACAGTCAAGTCTATAGCGGCCTCGTTGACGAACTTGAGGATTTTAGTGAAATCAGTGCCCTTATTGATTCTAACTTTAAAAAAATGGAAGCTGCTAAAGCAAATGCGAATTCTAATAATGGTGCGGATTTTTCAAGTCTTAAAGAAAAATATAAACTTCACTCAAGAGATGAATTCTTTTCTTTTGCCAACAAAAAAGTTAAGGGAGTGAATAAGAGCAAAAAGAATAAAGAATCAAGCAGAAGATAGTGTTAAAGGATGCGATAAACTTCATTATAAATAGCAAAAAAAGCACTTGTTTGGGTTTTGAAAGGAAGAAAAGTGGATAAAGAAAAAAGAGTGATTTGTAATTTATTTTTGATTAAAGACCATAAAATTACAATTTGTAAATTTTATAATAGTGAGCTTTTGGCTTTGAAAAATGAGGGAGCGACCTCTTTTGAAATTTGGGACGATTTTTGGAAGTGGTGGGAGGAAAAAGAGGAATATGTGCAAGGAGATGAACTTGACTTTGCTTTTATTTGGGACGAGCAAAATCCAGTCATTTTTCAAAGCCCTTTCTTCACAGAGTATTTGCAAGATAGCATTTGGAATAAAAGTATCGTTGAGAAGGTTTTGAGTAAATTTCAATGTGATTTTAAGATAAAACCGAAGATGGTGCCATAATAGGGAGTAAAAAAAAGAAACTTTGTTTATCTTCAAACATCACACTTCAAAATAAAATCAATAACCACTCTATTGTTTTAGATGGAGATAGCGAAGAGCTTGAAAAGGAGACTGAAACATATAAATTTTTTAGAGAAAAAAGAGAAAGAGAATATAAGGAAAGGTTGGAAAAATTAAAATGATAGAAGTAAAAAATTTTTTAAGTAAGCAAAATAATTACTATCTTAATAGTAAGGACAATATTAGCACCTTAAAAACGCAGGATATAGACCCAAGCGATATGGTGCTTTATAAGGTTGAAAGTGTAACTTTTAAAAAAGATGCACCTCGCAGAGAGGCTTTGGAAAATGTTTTAAGTGCTTTGAGGATAGAGGGGATTAATTTTATTTATCTCATTTTAGGGAATAATGAGGGAGTAGAGTTTTACTATGGTATAGCAAGAAATCATTCAAAACAAGCTCCAAAATTAAACATCGATGAAATAGGTAAATTTATACTTGAACCTAGCATAAAAGGAAATTTTCGTGGGAGTAAGATAGAGGCGATTAAAAAAGAAAAAAAACGCGCCGTGCTTCAGAAAATTCAAAATAATTCTTTTCAAAGTGTCATAGAGGGTGTTCCAGGTATATTAAAAGATGAAAATGAGTTTCAAGGCGTTGATCGTCTTGCTGATGTTATGGGTGTTGATAGTGAATTTGGCTTTATGATTATCGCTTCTTTAGTAAATGATAATGAAATTTTAGGGATAGAAAATAATATTTTTGAGCTTTATTCTTCACTTTCTCCAATGGCAAAACGCAGCGAACAAGAATCAACATCAAACGCTAGGAGTGAAGGAGAAAGTAAAACAGAAGGCACAAATTATAGTGAGACTAAGGGCGAAAATTCAGGAGAAAGTAGGAGTGAAACCACTACCCAAAATGAAGATGAACAACGGAGCGAGAACAGTAATAGGAATGAGAGCACAAACTTTTCAGTGAGTGAGAGCGGTAATAGATCAAGCACTAATAAGGAAAGTTCGGTAACTGAATCGCAAGGTTCAAGCACAACACGCACCGTAGGTGGAAGTAAAAGTCAAGCTATTACTAAAAATGAAGGAGAGAGCACGAGTGTAACTGATGGAACTAATAAGTCCCTTACAACAAGCACTAATGAAAGCACTACAACTTCTAATGCTCTCACTTTTGAATTTATCGATAAGCAAAGTCAAGATTGGCTTAAATATATCGATGAAATTTTGATTCCTAGAATCGACTATGGGAAAGGTAAGGGAATGTTTGTGAGTAGTATGTTTTGTTTTTCTAATTCTCAAGCCGTTTTAGAGAAACTTGAAAATACAATCATCTCTCTTTTTAGTGGAGAAAATGGTAATAAAATTCCTTTACGCGCTTTTTTGCTTAATGATGGGAAGAGATTGCACGCTTTTAGAAACTTGCAACTTCCTAAAATAAAAATTGAAAATTGTGACCCTAAAATTAATTCTTTGCTTTCTCAAAGTTATACCAGTTTGGGAAATTGGATTAGTTCTAAGGAGCTAAGTTTAATTTCAGGTTTGCCTAAAAAAGATGTAATGGGTTTAGAACTTCGAGAAGAGGTAGAATTTGGCTTAAATTTTCAAAGTCCTGAGTCGGAAAATGAGCTTGTTTTGGGAAAACTAATGCAGAGTGGAAATATTACTAATAAAAATGTAAGTATCGATAAATTAAGTTTGGATAAACATATTTTCATCACGGGTGTTACAGGAAGTGGTAAAACAACGACTTGCCAAAATTTGTTGATTAATTCCAATAAGCCGTTTTTAGTGATAGAACCAGCAAAAACAGAATATAGAATTTTGAAAAAGAAATATGATGACCTGCTGATTTTTACATTAGGAAAGGATACGGTAGCACCTTTTAGACTTAATCCTTTTGAATTTTTTCCTCACGAAAGCATCACTTCGCGGGTAGATATGATAAAAGCAAGTATAGAAGCGGCATTTGATATGGAAGCGGCAATCCCTCAAATTATAGAAAGTGCGATATATGAATGCTATAAGGATAAGGGTTGGAATATTGCTACTAATAAAAATGAAATTTATGGAGAAATTGCTTTTGATGATGGAATTTATTCTTTTCCAACTTTAGAAGATTTAAATAATAAAATTGAAAATGTTGTTTTAAAGCAAGGATTTGATGAAAGACTAAAAAACGATTATATAGGTTCTATAAAGGCTAGATTAAACGGACTTTTGGTAGGTTCTAAGGGCTTTATGTTAAATACAAAAAGGTCTATTGATTTTAGACAATTACTCGATAAACGGGTTGTTTTGGAGATAGAAGAAATTCGAAATGGTAGCGAAAAGTCTTTAATTATGGGCTTTATCTTGAGCAATATTTTAGAAGCCATTAAGGCTAATTTCTTTTCTAGTGAAAGAAAGCACGATATTAAGCATATCATTCTTATTGAGGAGGCTCATAGGCTTTTAAGCAAATATCAAGCCGGAGATAGTCTTAATAAAAAGCAGGGAGTAGAGGTTTTTGCTGATATGTTAGCTGAAATCCGTAAGTATGGGGAATGCTTGATGATTGCTGACCAAATTCCAAACAAACTTACTCCAGAAGTGCTAAAAAACACAAATACTAAGATTGTCCATAGAATTTTTGCTGCAGATGATAAAGAAACTATCGCAAATACAATGGCGCTAGAAGAAGAGCAAGCGCAATATCTTGGAAAGCTTGAAACGGGCGTTGCTGTTGTTTTTTCTGGAGGTTTTAATAAGGCGGTAATGTGTAAAATAGAGCAAAGTTCAAATACAAGTTCTAATGATTTTATTGAAGAAAATGACCTACAAAGAAGTGTCTATGAGTTTTATGCAAAACACTTTAAAAGTGGCGTTATATTAGGATCTTCTTGGCTTGATAAGGTTGATGTAGAAGATATTAAAAGCCTTTTGGATATACAAAGACGCGGTGGTGTAATGAAAGAGATTAAAAGACACTATGAAAATAAGCAAAAAATAGCACCTAAATTATTGTTAAGTTTAAAAGAATGTGAAAAACAATTTTCTAGGAAATTTTTGGCTAAATATTTTCTTTTGGAAAACAATTTAAATTTTGAAAAAGAAAATATCGCTTTAGAATTTATTAATAAATATTTAGAGGAAAGATTGACTGAAGATGATGTTATACATTTTAAAGATGAACTTTTTTTGGGATAAACGATGATAAAGCTTAGACCAAGTTTTCAAAAATGTTTAAAATGTGGGGAGAAATTTTTAGCTCGTCCTAAAAGCGATGCCTTAAATCCGCTAGATTTTATCTGCTCTCGTTGTAAGGGCGAAAGAAGTGGGCTTTTGGAATTTTTATCTCGCATTTTTAAGTCTAAGAATTAGGAAATAAACAAAATGTTCTCTAAAATTTTTTCATCATTTAAACTTGCTGGTGTGTTTAAGGGCTTAATCTTTAAGCGCCTTACAAATCCTTTACAAAGTTCTCGTATTGTGAATCTACTAATGGATATGAAAAATATTTTTCAAAGCAGTAAAGGTAACGCCGATGCCCTTTGTTTGGCTTTGGATTTATTGGTTGATTTTAAAAATAAATATCCTGAGGATTTTGATGAAATTTTTGAGATTGTCAAAGAGCTTTTGCAAGATTACAAGCAAAATCCTGATGACATTAAGCAAAACATCAAAGAGCTTTTCAAATAAGGCAATTTTATTGAAAGATACGCTAAAATATGAATCATCTTTTAATTCTTTACAATCCTTATTACCAAAGCGATGTTATCGAGCAGCATTTGAGTATTTTACAGAAAAAATCTCAAGTTGCCTTTGGTAAAATTAAATCTAAGCTAAATGACCAAGAAAGGCAAGATTCCCTAGAAAATATCTATCAAACTACCACTAAGGATAATTTTTTACAACTTTTTCTAAGCGATTATGCGAATTTATTTGTTGCTAAGGTGATAAAAGTTTGTAAAAATGCCGATGAAAGTTTAATTCCTGCTTACTACAAAGAAAAAAATTTGGAAGTGGAGGATTTTTTTATCATTAGTGATTTAAGGGAGTTGGTGAGGGAGGATTTTAGCCTTTTAAGAGATAGATTTTTAGCCAATTTTATCACGCCTAATCATCATACTTACGCCATTTATGGTAATAATTACAGCTATCCTTTGTGCGTAAGAATGAAGGAAGAGTGTTGTTATTTTATAGGCGATGAGAGGCATTATTTAAGCGTATATAAAGATGAAAAATATTTGACTATGCAAGAAAATTTCATACGCTTTATTTTTGGTAAAAGACTTTTTTATCTTCTCCACCCTAATAGTGTAAGCAATCTTATCAACGCAGAATTAGAGCTTATGCATAGCGAAAATGACCCGCTTAATGACTTCACAAGCATTATTGTTAAATATTCTAAAACCTTAGAATATGAGCTTTATAGTTTTGCAAAAAAGCTTTTTTTAAAGCTTTGTGAACAAAATTCTAGCCTTTATGATTTAAAATATAATGTGCAGGGTAAAGATTATATACTCGAAGATTTTTTTACTCAAAAACCTAATCTTGGAAGCATTAAATTTCTACTCAAGCACCCAAAAATCCAAGTTTATTTAGATAGAGAACTTATTAGATTTATTAACTATCGTTTTTCAAAAAGCTTAAGTCTTATCCAAAAGATACGCAATGAAGCTGTTCACGCCAAAAATCCAAGCTTAAGCGAACTTAAGAGTCTAAGGAGTGAGATTTTGGGGATAGAAAATACGAGTTTGCTTAAAGACCTTTTGATTCTTAAGGAAAATTTGTGAAAGAATACGACAAATTAGGCACACGCTTGGTGCAAATCTTGCTAAAATTTAATAATGGTGAAAGCGTGAGCGTGGAGGAGTTAGCGCAGGAATTTAATGTGGATACGAGAACTATACAAAGAGACTTAAATCAAAGACTTTCCTTTATGCCTATTAAAAGAGAAAATGGTAAATATACTTTAGAAAGTTTTGCTTTGGGGCAACTTAGTTTTAAAGATATACAAAATTTCGCCGCCATAAGCGGTATAAGTGACCTTTATCCTAGGCTTGATAAAAATTTTATTAGCGATATTTTAAGCCAAAAAATTAATACAATTTTGAAGATAAAAAATGAGGGTTTTCAAAGGGTGGATTATGAGCTTTTTGAGAATCTTAGCGTTGCTATATTAAATCATAATGTTTTAAATTTTGACTATAAAAATAAACAACGCAGTGTAAAACCCTAGCAGTGTAAAACCCTATAAATTAGTAAATTATAAGGGTATTTGGTATCTTTTAGCCGATGAAAATAGCAAATTAAAGCATTTTAATTTTAGTAAAATTTTGAAACTTGATGTAAAGAACGAGAAATTTATTCCCAATGAAGCCTTTAAAAAGCAAATTCAAAATGACCAAAATGTCTGGTTGGGTGAGGGTAGGGAGGTGCTTTTGCGACTAGATAAAAAGGCGAAAGAGTATTTTTTTAGAAAAGAAATATTGACTAATTATAAAATTATTGATGAAGATGAGACGAGTTATACTTTAAGCACACAAGTTTCTTATGAAGATGAGTTTTTAAATTTCATCAAACAATGGATTCCTTATGTTAAAATCATTGCCCCACTTGAGTTAAAAAACAAAGTGAAAGATATTTTGAGAAAATATCTCGAGGAGGGATAATAAATCACCTCCTAATTTATTGATTGTAAGAAAAGCTAGGTTCGATTTGCTTCTTTTTAGAAAGCTCTTTATACCAGTAACTATGCAGGATATAAACCTCTTCTTCTTCCTTATAGCCACTTATCATAGAGTGAATACTGCCCTTAATCGCAAACACAGCCATATAAATATGCACGCCAAAAAACACAGCACACACTATACCTAAAAGATTATGTATAATCGCACTAAGCCTTAAAAGCTCGATATGACTAAGCCCAAAAATACTTTGCACAGGAGTAGAATTAAAGTCTAAGAAATACATAAACCCTCCTGTTAGTATCATTAAAAAGCCTCCAAAAACAGCGATGTAATACCACGATTTTTGTCCAAAGTTAAATTTTCCTGCTGGCACGGGCTTTTTTTCCTTACTTAAATAGCCACCTACTATCATCAGCCATTTAATGTCATAACTTGCAGGAAGCATTCTTTTAATCCACCAAAAAAACATAGGGACAATAGAAACGATAAATAAGATAGTCGCAATGGCGTGTAAATTTTTACACACTCGCACAAAAAGCCCTCCACCAAAAGTCGTTCCAAACATCATAATAAAACCTGTCGGCACTAAAATCACCCAAGAAAGCGCAGCGATAAAGTGAAAAAGTCTTTCAAAAAGCGAAAAGGCGTAAATTTTCTTTCCTGCGTGAGAGAATTGCTTAGGACCTATAACCATATAATGCAAAGCAAAAGCCGCCAAAACGGCAATCACACTAAGCAAAGCTACAGTAGCGATATACTCGCCTTGTAAAGTCGTCCAAAGCTTACCAAAAGTATCATAATTTGCTATATTTGTAATACGGTTATAATCCCAAATTTGCGTATCTTGCCCCATTCTTTCTTCACCATAGGCAAATAAATTTGCAAAAGAAAGAACGAGTAAAAAAAGCTTTTTCATAAACGCTCCTTTCCTGTATAGGCTATTCTCCACTCCATACTTTCGCTTGGAGCTTTAATGCCGTATTTTCTACTTTCTAAGCGATGTGCGTAAATTTCTTCTATCTTAGAGCTTTCTCCAACTAACAAAGCCTTAGTTGAACACATCGCCGCACATACGGGCACTTTACCCTCGGCGATTCTATTTTGTCCGTAAAGCTCTCTTTCCTTTTGCGAATTTGTCGTTTCAGGACCTCCCGCACACATCGTGCATTTATCCATAATGCCCTTATCTCCAAAGACACTACTTTGTGGAAATTGCGGTGCTCCAAAAGGACAAGCATAAAGGCAGTATCCACACCCTATACAAATTTCTTTATCGTGCAAAACCACCCCATCGCCTCGTATATAAAAACAATCCACAGGACACACAATCGCACAAGGTGCATCATCGCAATGCATACAAGAGATAGAAGTCGAAACTTCTCTCCCCTCCTCACCCTCATTAAGCGTAATGACACGGCGGCGGCGTATATTTATAGGCAATTCGTGTGCTTCATCACAAGCAACTGAACAGCCATTACAATCGATACATCTTTCATTATCGCAAAAAAATTTCAGCCTTTCTTTTTCTAAATTTGCAAAATTAATCTTACTCATCTTTTACACCCCATCCTTTGAAATTCGGCACAAGCCACCCTTAGTTTCTGGAATTTGACACATAATGTCATAACCATAATTTGTTACCGTATTTGCACTTTCTCCACTTGCATAAGGCTTCGTTCCTTCAGGGAAATTATGCGTTAAATCCACACCCTGCATGACTCCTGTAAAGTGGAAAGGTAGGAAAATCATATCCTTAGCTACACCGTTATTAATTTTAACTCTAACCTTAATCTTCGTGCCTTCAGGCGAATGCACCCATATCATATCGCCTTTTTTGATATTTTCTTGTTTGGCTAATGCTTCATTAATCTCACAAAACATCTCAGGCGTCAGGCGAGTAAGATACATAGAAGCCCTATTTTCCATACCTGCACCATTTAAATTCACAAGACGCGCGGTAACAAGATTAAGCGGGAATTCTTTGGAATAATCCTTAGCCTGCTGCACGGAAATAAATTTCGTATCCACTCTATAAAGAGCTTTTTGGTCTTCAAAGCTAGGATATTTTTGCACCAAATCATTTCTTGGAGAGTGAAGTGGCTCTCTGTGAAGCGGAATTTGATCTTTAAATGTCCATACCACAGCTCTAGCCTTAGCGTTACCATAAGGCACTATGCCTTTTTGCATACATTTTGTGGCGATGATATTACTCGCATCTAAAGCCCAAGTTGGACCCATTTTAGCCTTTTCTTCTTCACTTAAAGTGATATTTAAAACTTTTTCTATATTATCCTTAGTAATTTGCGGATAGCCTGTATTAATAGGCGAATTTAACGGAGCGTTTTTAGCCAAAAGACTTTCGCCCTCATACTCAAGCCCAAAATTATTTCTAAAGCCCATACCGCCTTTAGCCACTTCAATGTCAGTATTATAAAGCACAGGAGAGCCCGGGTGCTTTTCACTCCAACAAGGCCAAGGAAGTCCAAAATACTCGCCTTTTACCTCACCTTCTTTACCCTCGAGTGTGATTTCATCAAATTTATCCCAGTTTAGCGCATGCTTTTTAAGTCTTTCTGCACTCCAGCCATTAAGCCCTATGCTACGAATTGCCCCAGCAAATTCTTTTGTCGCGTTTTCAGGCCAAACAATTTTGCCATTTTCATCGCGTAAGGTTTTAGTGAAATCCTCATAAAAGCCGAGTTTTTTAGCAAGTTCAAATAAAATTTCTTGATCTTCCTTACTTTCATAAAGTGGCTCTACGATCTTAAATCTCCACTGCCCACTGCGATTAGTGGCGGTTACACTCCCACTTGTTTCAAACTGCGTTGCAGCAGGAAGAAGATAAATTCCATCTTTTCTCTCACTTATAATACCCGCTTCATTGACGAAAGGATCGGCTAAAACTAAAAGCTCCAAAGCCTCTAAACCCTCTTTGACCTTAGCCTGCTGGGCGGTTGAGGTAATACCATTACCCATTACAATTAAAGCTTTTAAAGCCGTTCCCGCATTGTCTATTTTATCATTATCATCTTTGCCATTTAAAGCCGCCGCCCACCATCTAGCAAGGCTTAAGCCCGTTTTGTGCATCCACTCTTTACTGACGAAATTTCCTAAAAGCCACTCATAATCCACGCCCCAAATTTGTGCGTAATATCTCCAACTCGCTTCATTTAAAGGATAATAGCCGGGCAAATTTTCACTCAAACAAGCCACATCGGACGCACCTTGCACATTATCGTGTCCTCTTAAAATATTCACTCCACCGCCAAATTTACCGATATTACCAAGCACCATTTGCACAATAGGTGCTAAACGCGTATTTGAAGTTCCTACGGTGTGCTGGGTAAGCCCCATAGCCCAAATGAGCGTTGTAGGCTTATTTTTAGCGACTTCAAAGGTAATTTTTCTTAATTTAGCCTCTGGTATGCCCGTAACATTTTCAACCTCTTTAGCGTCCCATTTTGCCGCTTCTTCTCTAATTTTATCGATCCCAAAAACTCTTTCGTCAAGGTATTTTGTATCCTCCAAACCCTCATCAAAGATAATTTTAAGCATACCATACATAAAAGCTATATCAGTGCCGGGACGAATTTGTGCGTAAATGTCCGCTTTTGCTGCACTTTTTGTAAAACGAGGATCGACTACGATAAGCTTCGCACCTTTTTCTTTAGCTTTTAAAAAATGTCTAAAGCCCACAGGGTGATTTACAGCTGGATTTGCTCCTATAATGAAAATACATTTTGACTTTTGTATATCGCCAAGATGATTTGTCATCGCGCCATAACCAAATGTATTCGCCACACCGGCGACTGTTGCGCTATGTCAAATTCTAGCTTGGTGGTCTATATTATTTGTCCCAAAAAAGGCGGCAAATTTGCGTATATAATAGGCTTGTTCATTGCTTAATTTAGCAGAGCCTACAAACATCACGCTTTCAGGATTTTCCTTACGGTAGCCAGCTAATTTTTCTCCTATTTCGCTTAAAGCTTGCTCGTAACTTATGCGTTTCCATTCGCCATTTTCTTTTTTCATAGGGTATTTTAAACGCACATGAGAACGCACCATATCAATCATATCAGAACCCTTACAGCAATGTCCTCCAAAGCTTACAGGGTGATCTTGGGCGATTTCTTGTCTAAGCCAAACGCCATTTTGCACTTCAGCAATGATACCGCAGCCCACAGAACAGGCGGTGCAAACACTTCTTACCTTTTTGCTTCCTTCAAAAGCCTCACTTAGCTCACTTTCCTTAGCTTCTCTTAACACCTCACTACGCCCCAAAAGCGGAGTTGCAAGGCTTGAAAGTGCTGCCATTTTTAAAAATGAACGACGATTTAATTTCATTATTCAGCCTTTATGTAGTATTTTTCCCAGTTAGCACTTCTTTGATAAAGCACTTCCTTTTTTTTACTCTTTCCGCGAACAAGTTTATTTTCAGCTTTTTCTTCGCCAAAAGCCACATTTGTCGCACCTAAAACACCCACTCCAGCTAAAGCTAGGGCAGAGTTTTTAAGAAATTTCCTGCGTTTTTCCAAGCTTTCTCCTTTTATTGGTTTCTCTCCTTAAAAATTCGGATCTAGAAAGGTCATTTTGTACCTTTTTACTTTGTGTTTTTATAGGCTTTTCAAGCTCAAAACAAAATCTTTCAAATTCTATAAAAGCCGTGCCTATTAAAGCGATTTCTTTAAATAATAAGGCAGCCTCATTTGCCAAGATAAGATTTAAAAACTCATCAATGTTAGGATTAATGAGTTTTTCAAAAAGCTCTTTTGCCAAATTATCGCTTTTTTCTCTTAAAAATTCACTCATTAAAAGAAAGCAAAAGCCGACACTATCTTCGCCTTCTTTAAAAAAAGCTTCATTTCTTCTTAGCTTACTTTTGATAAGAATTTGACGCACTAAGAGTAAGGCATTTGAATTTTCAAAACCTTCCTCTATGTAGGAAAAAGTCGTAGGAATAGCACTTTTTAAAGCCAAAAATAAAAGATCATATTCTTTAATGAGTTTTTGCATATCTTGTGGAGTTTTTAAACTTTCAAGCAAAAAAGCAAAATTTGTCTTTAAAGTATCATCGAAAATACACTCGTTCATCGCATTTAGATACTGGGTCAAATTTGCTAATCTATTTTGAGAAAAAGAAAAGCTAAAAACCTCGCCTAAGCATTGATAATAAAGACTTCTAGCAGATCTTAAATTTTCTAAATTCACCACTACTCCCCAACTTTTTAAGACTCGTTTCTAGGGCAAATAATATTATGCAAAAATTGCCTATTACGCACTCTAAGCCCCTTTAAAACTTGCTTGTATCATAATACTATTTAATTTAAAAAAAACTGAAATTTATAAATTTTTTTCACATTTTCACTACACGATAAAAGAAGTTAAAAATACGAAATTATAGTATTCTAAAACATTTTTAAAATACGATTAAATGTAAAAATTTTTTATATTTTTTAAAAAAAATTTAACAAAAATGCAAAAATTATTTTATGTTTTATTGACATAATAAGTCAATTTCTTTTCGCATAATCCTCATAAGAAAATTTTCTAATCATCTCAAGCTTTTTTTTCTTAGTATAAAGCATTAAATTCGGTAAAATGACGCCATTAAAAGTCGTGTTTTTAACTATGGAATAATGAATTTGGTCTAAAAAGGCTATTTTATCGCCCCTATTAAGCTCTTTTTTAAAGGCGTACTCTCCCATCACATCGCCTGCTAAACAAGTATTTCCCGCTAACAAATACGCCTTTTCGCCCTCGTTTAAGCTTGAAATTTGCTCCCCCTCCCTCGTGCTTAAAATCCTAGCGTTTAAAACCTCGCTCGTGTAAGGCATAATGATAGTATCAGGCATATGTGCTTCGCTTGAGGTATCTAAAATGGCGATTTTTTTCTCATTTTCCACAATGTCTATCACGGAAGCGACCAAAACACCTGTTTGCCAGCCCACCGCTTCACCCGGCTCCAAATACACTTGCACCCCAAATTTATCGCTAAATTTTTTACAAAGAGCGATGAGCTTTTGCGTGTTGTAACCATTTTTGGTGATGTGATGTCCGCCGCCAAAATTGACCCATTTTATCTTTTTTATCCACTTGCCAAATTTCGCTTTAAAGGCATTTAAAACAACTTCTAAGCTATCCGCACTTTCTTCGCACAAAGCGTGAAAATGAAGCCCATCGACTTCGCTTAAATTCACATTTTCTAAATCTTTACTTAAAATTCCAAGTCTAGAATACCGCCCACAAGGATTATAAAGCTCTTTTGGAGCTAAGGAATATTCAGGATTACAACGCAGCCCTAAAGATTTAGCCTTAGCTTTTTCTTTAAAAAGATTAAATTGATGAAGAGAGTTAAAAATGATGTGGTGGGAAAGCCCTATAATCTCGTCCATTTCATCTTCTTTAAAGGCGGGAGAGAAGGTATGAATTTCTTTATCCATAAATTCTTTTGCAAATTTTGCCTCCCAAAGTCCGCTACAAGTGCAGCCATTAAGATATTCTCCTACGATTTTCATCGCCCCTGAAAAGGCAAAACCTTTTAAGGCTAAAAGCACTTTTGCCCCACTTTTTTCACTCACTTTGGCTAAAAGTTCGCAATTTTTTCTTAATTTATCCTCTTCTAAAATGTAAGCTGGTGTTTGAATTGTTTCATAAAACATTATTTTTCCTTAATTAAATTGCCAAATCATAACAAAATTAACACAATAATTCACAATAAACATTTACAAAAAATTTTAAAAAAATGGTTACAATTATCAAAAATTTAATAGACATAAGGAAAATTTATGAATAGAAGAAATTTTTTAAAATTTAACGCACTAAGCCTGGCAAGTTTAGGCATAGCCTACGCTAATCCTATGCAAAGCCACCACGCACATCATAGCGTTAATCATACGAATTTAAATACTTCTTTTATCAATTTTGCTCCCAAAAATTTAAAGCTTTTAGATCCCAATATTTTTCCGCAAGGAGAAATGCTAAAAGCCTTACCTCTACTTCAAAATGAAAGCAAAAAGAGAAATTTTTTCCGTGCAAAAATTGACATTGAAGAAAGTGAAATTGAACTCATTAAAGGTAAAAAAACTAAATTTTATACTTACAATGGCTCAATTCCAGCCCCAAAAATAGAAGTTTTTGAAGAAGATGTTGTTGAAATTATCGTTAAAAATAAACTCAAAGAGCCTACAACCATACATTGGCACGGAGTTTTAGTCCCACCTGAGCAAGATGGAAATCCTCACGATCCCATTTTAGCTGGAGAAGAAAGGCTATATCGTTTTACAATCCCTAAAGACAGCGCAGGGACTTACTGGTATCATCCGCATCCGCATTTTATTAGCTCTAAGCAAGTTTTTATGGGCTTGGCTGGGGCTTTTGTAGTGAAGGCTAAAAAAGATGCTTTAAGCCATTTTAAAGAAAAAGATTTGATGATAAGCGATTTGCGACTTGATGAAAACGCTCAAATTCCAAATAATAATCTTACTGATTGGCTTAATGGCAGGGAGGGGGAATTTGTGCTTATTAATGGGCAGTTTAAGCCTAAAATTACCCTTAGCACAAAGGAGCGCATCCGCATTTACAACGCCACTGCGGCAAGGTATTTAAATTTACGCATACAAGGGGCTAAATTTATCCTTGTCGGCACTGATGGGGGGTTGATAGAAAAGCCCCTTTTTAAAGATGAGCTTTTTTTAAGCTCCGCTTCAAGGGCGGAATTTTTAATCTCTGTGCCAGAGGGTGGCGAATTTAAGCTAGAAAATCTTTATTATGATAGGGATAAAATGATGGTAAAAGAAGAGCCTAAGGAATTTAAAGAAGTGATTATGAGTGAAGATCATACGCAAATGCACGGCTTGATGAAAAAAGGCGAAGAGGACTTAAAAAAGGCTTTAGCTTCGATGTTTTTACTCAATAATAAAATTTATGATTTAAAACGCATTGATTTAAGCTCTAAGGTGGGGGTTGTTGAAGATTGGATTATTATTAATAAATCTCATATGAATCATCCTTTTCACATACACGGGACGCAGTTTGAGCTTATTTCATCAAAATTAAATGGCAAGATTAAAAAAGCCGAATTTAGAGCCTTAAGAGATACGATTAATGTCCGTCCCAATGAAGAATTAAGACTTAGAATGTATCATTGTCATATTTTAGAACACGAGGATTTAGGTATGATGGGAAATTTGGAGGTTGAAGATAATGGTAACGATTGAATTTTTAGGACCTATCAATAAGCCAAATTTAAAGCTTGAAATCTCTTCTTTAAAAGAGCTTAAAGAAATTTTAAAGCAAGATGAAAGCCTGAAAGAGTGGCTTGAGCTTTGTGCGGTTTGTTTAAATGGCGTTATGGTTTTTGATGAAAATGTCAGTTTAAAATCAGGGGATACAATCGCCCTTTTACCGCCTGTTTGTGGAGGCTAGATGTTTGAAATTCACAAAGGGGCTTTAGATATAAGTCTCATTTATACAAAATGGTATGAAAGCCTTAGAGATAAAAACTGCGGGGCATTTTTAAGCTTTTGCGGCATAGTAAGAGAAGAGCAAAGCGATGAAACTAAGGGTATAGTAGAGGCTCTTAGCTTTGAACTTTATGAGCCGCTTTTAAAGGAGTGGTTTAGTGGCTGGGAAGAAAATTACAAAAAAGAGGGAGTCAAGTTTTTTTTCGCGCATTCTTTAGGCGAAGTAAAAATTCATCAAAGCTCTTATTTAGCAGGGGTTTTGAGTAAAAATAGAAAGCTTGGCTTAAAGCTTTTAAATGATTTTGTGGAAGATTTTAAAAAAAGTGCGCCCATTTGGAAATATGATGTGATAAAGGGTGAAAAAATTTACGCAAAAAAACGCTCTTATAAACTTAAGGGCGCTGGAATTTTAGCTTAAGGATAAACAATGTTAATGTCTTATGAAACAAGTTTAGAGCTTTTAAAAGCACATTTAAAACCCTATGAAAAGGTGGAGAAAGTCGCCCTAACGCAGTGTCTAGGACGCATTTTAGCTCAAGATATCAAAGCCCTTAAAAACTACCCCGAATTCCCCATCTCTGCTATGGACGGCTATGCACTCAAATTTGACGAGCAAGACAAGCCATTGAGAGTTTTGGGCGTTACTCCAGCAGGAAAAATGCCTGAATTTAAGGTCGAAAGTGGCACTTGTGTGAAAACTTTCACAGGATCTTTGATGAGTGAGGGTAGTGATACTTTGGTTCCTGTGGAAAATGTGGAATTAAAGGAGGGGCAAATCTACATCAAAGAAGCTGTTAAAAAGGGGTTTGCGGTAAGAAAAGTAGGGGAGAGCTATCAAAAAGATGAGCTTTTGTTAGCAAGAGGAACGAAACTCGATTATAGTGAGATAGCGCTTTTAGCTGAACTTGGCTTTTTTCACATTAGCGTTTTTGTGCGTCCTGTGGTGGGAGTTTTAAGTAGTGGAAGTGAGATTAAGGACTTGGGTGAGGCTTTGGAAAATCCTGCGCAAATTCGCTCATCAAATCACATCGCCTTAGCGAATTTAGCACAAAAATTAGGCTGTGAAGCTAGAGTCTTCCCTCTTTTAAAAGATGAAGAAAAACTCACGCAAAGCACCTTAGAAAATGCCCTTAAAACTTGCGATATTTTAATCACAACAGGGGGCGTTTCTATGGGAGATTTTGACTTTTTAAAAAAAGCGGTAAGAGCGTATGAAATCATCATCGACAAGGTCGATATAAAGCCCGGTCGCCACATTAAAATCGCTCAATTTGAGGAGAAATTTATCCTTGCACTGCCCGGCTTTCCATACTCTGCTATGGTGATGTTTAATTTATATGCAAGAGAAATTTTAAACGCTTGGCTTTTGCAAAAAAAGGATTATATTTTACACGCTTTTTTGGAGCAAGATTATATTAAAAAAAGCCCTTATTTGGAATTTGTCGCGTGTAATGTGGAGCTTAAAGAGGGCAGGGTGTGCGTGAATTTAAAGGGTAAAAAAGAGGGTTCAAGTGCGATTATCAATAATCTTAACAATAAAGCCGCTTTAATGATAGTCCCAAAAGAGTGCGAAAAAGTGCAAAAAGGAACCTTAGTAGATATAATCTTAATGCCCTAGTGCAAATTTTTGCAAATAATAATTTTTATTAACTAGCCTTAAGAAATTTTTTGTATCATTTGGCATAAAAATTTAAAGGAAAAATGATGTTAGATTTAGCGATTATAGGTGGTGGTCCTGCGGGACTTAGTGCGGGACTTTACGCGACAAGAGGCGGTCTTAAAAATGTTGTGATGTTTGAAAAGGGTATGCCAGGAGGGCAGATCACTTCAAGCTCTGAAATTGAAAATTATCCCGGAGTCGCCCAAGTAATGGATGGAATTTCCTTTATGGCTCCTTGGGGTGAGCAATGTATGCGTTTTGGTTTAAAGCACGAAATGGTCGGCGTTGAAAAGATTAGTAAAAATGAAGACGCCACTTTTACAATCACCCTTGAGGGAGGAAAGAGTGAAGTGGCTAAAGCGGTAATTGTTTGCACGGGTTCAGCACCTAGAAAAGCAGGCTTTAAAGGCGAAGATGAGTTTTTTGGGCGTGGGGTTAGCACTTGTGCGACTTGCGATGGCTTTTTTTATAAAAATAAAGAAGTTGCTGTTTTAGGTGGTGGCGATACAGCACTTGAGGAGGCTTTATATTTGGCAAATATTTGCTCAAAAGTTTATTTAATCCATCGCCGCGATACATTTAGAGCCGCACCAGGCACGGTGGAAAAAGTGAAGAAAAGCGATAAGATAGAATTAATCACTAGTGCGAGTGTCGATGAGGTTTATGGCGATGCAAGTGGAGTTTTAGGCGTGAAACTTGAGCTAAAAAATGGCGAGAGAGATTTAAAGGTGCCGGGGATCTTTACTTTCGTAGGGCTTGATGTGCGTAATGAAATTTTAAAACAAGATGATGGCTCATTTTTGTGTAAAATGGAGCAGGGTGGGCAAGTCAGCGTTAATCTCAAAATGCAAACAAATATCCCCGGACTTTTTGCAGCAGGAGATTTAAGACAAGATGCCCCCAAACAAGTTATTTGTGCGGCTGGAGACGGAGCTGTGGCAGCACTTTCAGCTCTAGCTTACATAGAAAGTTTGCATTAAAAGGGGCGTAAAGCCCTTTTTAAGCGATATTAAATTCCTTTTTTAATTCTTCACAAAGTGTGAGAAAATTAACTCCCTCTATGCTTTTATTTTGAGAGAAAAATTTAAACATTTCATTAAAGCCGCTTAAAAGCTCCTTGGATTTCACTCCATAACTTATAGAAAGTCCAGCCTCAATAAAAGCGGCGAATTTATCACAATATTTAAGTGCCTTGCCGTCAATAGCACCAAATTCATCATCATTACAAACGCTTAAACTTCCACTACAAAGCTCTATCTTGCCATTTTTAAAGGTGCGGTTTTCAAATTCATTTTTGACCCATTTATCCTCACCATTTCTTCCCTCTCTAATGCCTAAAATATAAGCAAATTCAGCTCTTAAGTGTTCGGGGACAAAGGGAAGAATTTTATCATTGATGAGTTGCATTTCATAATCATTTATAATAGTATGAAGTCCGTCTATGCCATATTTTACAGGGCTTATAATATCACGCGTTAAGCTTTCTGGTAGGTCGTGAAATAAGGCACAATAAAAATTATTTTCTAATCTTTTATCACAAGCTTTAATGCTAAGGGAATAAAAATATCCCAAAATCGCCACAACAAGCATATGTCCTAGCACGGCAGTTTCAGGGATACGAGGTGTTTGCGCCCAACGCTTTTGAAAACGAAGTCTCCCACTTAAATCCACAAGTTTTGCTATTTTTTGATTTAAGGCAATTTTCCTAGCACCAATTAACTCATAATAGTCCTCTAGCTCCTCTTCGACCTTATTTTTAATCTCCTCAATATCATTTAAAAAAGAAGAAGTTTGATAAACGATATTAAATTCCCAACGCGTGGCAAAATAAGAAGCTGCTTTTAAAATAAGCCTTTCTTTTTGATGAGAATCCCCCTTAATATATGCTTCAAATTGCCTTAAAAACGCACCATTTTCAATCTTTTCTATCATAGGTTCTAGTATGCTAAAAACCCAGCGATTCACCTCATCTTTTTTTTGACGCACGATTTGATGATACACATCAGGGCGTATGTCAGTAACCACAACGCGGCTCAAAAATTCAAAAATTCCTCCCTCTATAATCACTCTCATATCGACATCTTTTTCCATTTTAGCGATAAAATAAGCGATAATGAATTTATGCGCTTGCTTGTCAAGCTCGACTAAATTTGCCATTCTAGGATAATCGTTCCAGCGACTTATAGAAGCGGCTTTAAAGATATGCTCTATTAGTTTAATATTAATCATTTTTTATCCTTTCATTGAAGGCATTATTATAAATTTTTATGATTTTTTTTGCAAGATATTAAATTTAAAATGATTTTGTCGATATGCTAGAAAAATTTATAAAGAGAAAAAATGAAAAAGGCTTTATGTATCATAAGTGGCGGTATGGATAGTGCTTTGTGTGCGTATTTAGCAAAGAAGGAAGGCTTTGAAATTATCGCTTTGCATTTTGATTATAATCAGCGCACCGAAAGAAAAGAAAAAGAGTGTTTTCATCAAATTTGTGAGCATTTGGGCGTTTTAAAACACTATGTTTTAAATGCAAGTTTTCTTAAAGACATAGGCGGAAATGCTTTGGTTGATGAAAGCCTTGCCGTGCCTAAAAATGCCCTACATCAAAATGCCCTGCCTAACACTTATGTGCCTTTTAGAAACGGCATATTTTTAAGTATAGCGGCTTCTTTAGCAGAAAAAGAGGGCTGCGAGGCTCTTTATATAGGGGTGGTCGAGGAGGATAGTAGCGGTTATCCTGATTGTAGTGAGAATTTTATCAAAAAGGCGGAAAATTTTATCAATGAAGGCACGAGTGAGGGATTTAAACTAAGCATTAAAACGCCTTTGGTGCATTTAAGTAAAGCTGAAATTGTAAGTCTTGCTTTAAAAGAAAATGTGCCTTTAGAGCTAACTTGGTCTTGTTATGAGAGTGAGGATAAGGCTTGCGGTGCTTGCGATAGCTGTTTATTAAGGCTAAAGGGCTTTGAAAAAGCGGGAATTAAGGATAAGATAGAATATGAAAACCTCTCCCCAGATGACTGCGGCACACATTAAATTCAAGTGCTCTGCTGTGTTCCCACCCTGAAGCTTTGCTTAAAGAAAACATTGCACAGGTCTGAGAAAAGGCGATGAAATTATAATGATTTTGCCTTAAAAAGCGTTGAGTTATTAAAAATTTAATTTTGTTTTTTTTTTTTTTTTGATAAAATGTATTAAAAAATATATAAAATCGATTAATATTGAATAGCAAGGATTAAAATGAATAAAAAAATTGAATGGACTAAAGAATTTAGCATTAATAACTACGCACTTGATAAGCAACACGAGCTTATATTTGACATCACAAATCATGCCAATGAACTTGCTAAAGAGGTTTTAGAGCGTTATGATGACTCCTTACAAGAAGAGCTTAAAAAGACGATTGTGAAGCTTTTTGATTATATCAAAATTCATTTTAAAGATGAGGAATCCTATATGAAGGAGATCGATTATCCATTGTTAGAAGAACATAAGGAAGCACATAGAGTTTTAGTAGAAAAAACTAAAGAGCTTTTAAACCACTCCAAAAACCCTCAAAATTTCGCAAAAGAGCTTGCCATTTTGACAAAAGACTGGATTGCAAAGCATTTTTGCGTTGATGATAAGTGGATTGATGCTTACAAATATAGAGTGATTCATCTTAACGAAGTGCATTTTAGCCTAAAAACTTACAAAACTATAAAAGCTTTAAGAAATCCCGCTATAGACCAAGAAGAATGCTTTAAATATCTTTGTATGTGCGAGGATAAAATTCATCAAGTGCCAAGAAGCATACATGAGGAGCTTTTAAAAGAAGAGAGTGTTTTAAAATGTGAAGTTTGTAAGCAAATTTTAGTATTGTGGGAAGAAGGGGAAATTAAGGATCTTTCGTATTTAGAAAAAGAATTTATAAAAATAGGAAAAAATGATGTTTGAAAATAAAATCTTACAAACAAAAAATCCCTTTAAAGTTTTACAAACTGAGCAAGAAAAATGGGATTTTAACTTAGATTTTCACATTTTAGATTTTAACACTTTTGGCATCAAACAAAATCCACCAAGAAGCAAAAATTATCCTAGAACTGATCTTGAAGTGTTTTACTCTGATGATTTTTTTGTGAAAAATTATGATACCATTCATCAAGAATTCAAGATAGAAATTTTTCCTAAAACAAGCAACAATCCTTTTAAATTTACTTTAGGAACTAATGCAAATTTAACTCTTATAAAAGCTCGTTTAAGCTATGAAAAAATAGATTCTAATGTAAATATCAATCATCATTTAAAACAGGCTTTATATAAAACTTTAATTAAACACAAAATTCTTATTTTGCGTTTGGATAGGGATTTAGAAAGAAATTTAGATGAGTGTATTGCTTTGCTTAAAGAAGATAAGACTGATGGCTTTGAATTTATAGTTGCAAGAGGCGTGAGCGAAATCCCTCATCAAAATGCGAAACTTATTTTTCATAGAAGCACAAAAGTGGAAATGAGTGAGGGTAAAACATATGATGAAAGACAATATTCTCAACCTGTGCAAAAAGATGAACTTTTATTTGAATATATGTATAAAAAACTAGGGAAAATTGGGCGAAATCTAAGAGGAGAATTACTAAATATAGAACCTTTGGAAGAAGAACTTAATACGATTAAATTAAAAGATGATAGCATTTACACCAAAGAATTAGAAGATAGAATACAATATTTTAGTGCAAATTATGGTTTTTTGACTAAGGATATTGAGGGCTTTAGCGTGAGTAGTTCTTTAAAGGTTTCAAGAGTGGATTTAAAAAATACAGGCTCAATTAAAACAGATTTAGATAAGGAGATTAATGTAGAAGTTTCAAATAAAAATTTCAATGATGATGCGGTAAAATCTGGCATAGTCAATATAAAAGCCAGTAATGTTAATATAGAAGGGCATGTAGGAGCGACAGAAGTAAAAGCCGCCAAACTTCAAATCACAGGTGCTACACACGCAAAATCAAAAATTTACGCACAAAGTGCTTTTATAGCAAATCATAAAGGATTTTTTGAGGGCGATGTCGTTTTTATCAATAATTTAGAACGCGGTGAGATTAAGGCAAAAAGTGTCTATGTAAAACACTGCATCGCATCTAGAATAGAAGCGGATAATATTTTTATCGAAGATTTATTTATGGATAATAAGCTCTATCCTAAGAAAAATTTAATTATCCTTAAAAATATCAAGGCAAATAATCGTATAAAAGTCTCTCCAGAAGTTTATTTTACAATAAATAAATGTGAAGACGAAACAAAAGAACTTAAAGCTTTATTTGCTAAAATCAATATCAAATTAACAACCCTATTAAAACAAAAGCAAAATTTTTACACTTATCTTGTAACAAATCAAGTAAAAGTTATCAAGTTGAAGAAAAACAAATATGCCAATCAAGTAGATACTAAAATTATAGAGATTTATGAAGATATTTTACAAAGATACCAAGTAAGTGTTGTGAAATATAAAAAACTTGTCGCTTTAAAATATGAAACAAAAAGACGACTTGAAAGTCTTGAAAATATGATATTTAAAGTCAAAATTTATATCCAAGCTGAAATAAAAGAAAAAGATAATATTTTAGAATTTGATGGCGTGAAAAATGCCTATTTAGAACTTAAAAAACAAGGGCTTTATAGATTGAAAGAAAAAGGAATTGAATGTGAGGAAAAATATGATGAAAGTGAAATAGAAACACTTAAAGCACCTTTTTTGGAATTTTTACAAGAGGATTCATAAGCCCTGCTTAACAAGCTCATAAAGCTTGTGAATTTCCTCGTCATTAAAAATGGAGCAGTTTTTCTTCTCATAAAAAATTTCAAGCTTTTGATGGGGAAATTCATAAGAAAAAGCACAAAAATCGTGCGAAGGTAAAAAGGCTCTTAAAAGCGTGATATTGCCTTTAATTTTTTCATCACACGCAAAGCAAATGAAGTCTTTATGCAGCCTCCCCTCAAATTCTAAAATTCTCACATAAGCATCTAAGATAACTCTTTTTGGATTTTGCTTTAAAAAGCGTTTGGCACATTCATCAAGCAAGTCAAAATAAAAGCTATCAAGCTCACTTACCTCTTTTAAATGTCCATACAAAAGGCGTATAAATTCCTGCCAAAAAAGCATTTTCTCTCTATCTAAAATCCACGAAAAACCTAAATGAAGCACATCTTTAAGACGAGGCAAAAAGCTAGAATTTTCCTCAAGAGCAAAATCTATCTTATATCCACTTAATATACTAGAATGCCTTAAGCCGTAAAATCTATAAGTCTTTAAAAGTGTCTTAGGGCTTAAAATATAGACGATCAAATCCTCGTCTCTAACCCTTTGTGTGTGTAAAATGAAGCCTTGCAAATGAAGCCTTTAAAAATGGTGGCTCCGATTGGACTCGAACCAACGACTTCTACCATGTCAAGGTAGTGCTCTACCAACTGAGCTACGGAACCACTGGTGGAGCATAGCGGGCTCGAACCGCTGACCCCGACGCTGCCAGCGTCGTGCTCTCCCAGCTGAGCTAATGCCCCACAAAAAACGCTAATTATGCCGAATTTTTGCTTAAATTTTGTTTTAAAAAATCTTCAATTTCACTTTGCTTACTCGTTTTTAAAATGCGAATTTGCTTAAAAAGTAAGCCAAGATTAATAAAGGCTAAAACAAGTAAAATTAAATTCGCACTGAGTAAAATAAGATAAAGCAAAGCAAAGGCGTTAATCGCTGCAAAAAGGGCAAAAAGTAGAGCAAAAATTCCCAAAAAACATAAAAAAATGCAATGTTTTATTTTAGCCTCTTTAAAATTATCTTCTTTTTGGGTGAGATTATGAAAAAGTATGATTTTACCCTCTAAATGACAGAGTAAAAGTGTGTCATTTTCCTTAAAATGATAATGCTTAAGGCTTTTATACTGCAAACTTAGGGCGTTTGGATTAAGAGTATCTTGCTTAAAATGAAGCGTATAAAGGGTGTGATTTTTCTCAAAACTTTGAATTTTTAAGCATTTTAAATCACTCCTTGCATAATTATAAAAGCTCGTAAATTCCATAACTATCCTCCTTAAAATTTCCTTTAAAAAGCGGTCTTAATTCTAAATCAAGTTTGACATTTTCTTCTTGATTAAATTTAGCATTGTGAAAGATTAAAAACATATCCATTTGATTCTTAAAGCTTTTTAAAAACTCCGCCCCACCCTCATACATTAAAAATTTCGCATTAGAAGGAATTTGCGTGAAAATTTGGCGATTTTTGACATTAAAAGCGGGGATAGTTTTATCAAAACTTTTTAAATTTTGACGACTTAAAATGCAAAGATTTGGTGCTTTACCTCCACAAAGTCTTGAATCTAAAATGGGACGATCTTTTCTTAAAGTCCCTCCACCAACGACTAAAAGATCGATAATGGAGCGAATTTGATGCGCATAAGTGCGGCTTGTTTCATTGCTAACAAATTTGCCTAAAGCGCTGCCATTAAGACTTAGGGCGAGTTTAAAAAGCTTGAAAGTGCCCTTTTGCCATTTTAAAAAAGGCTTTAAAAGCTCCCTACCCTCTTTTTCTAAAATTCCCATTTCCACTAAAATACCATTTTGCCTTAAAAACTCCGCTCCACCGCTTGCGATTTGATTTTCATCTTTAACACTTACAAAAACTTTTTTAAATTTAAGCGTACTAAAAAGCTTCGCACAAGGTGGGGTTTTACCCTGATGTGCGCAAGGCTCTAAAGTTACAAAAGCGGTAGCGTTTTGTAAGAGTTTTTGATGATTTGTAAGGATAAAATCATGCAGGGCATTTGGCTCTTTTGGGAAATTAAATTCGGGCTTTAAAACCTTTAAGGCTTCTTTAATAGCGTTTAATTCGGCGTGAGCTTCGCCTTGTTTTTCGTGGGCTTTAATGCTTAAAATTTGATTATTTTTATCAAGGATAACGCAACCAACTGCTGGATTAGGGTAAGTTAAAAATTGATATTTCCACGCCTCTTTTAGGGCTAAACTCATATAAAATTCTTTCATTTAAAGTCTCTTTAAAAAAAGTAAAAATCTCTCCAAACTCAAAAGTTTAGGACGATAATCGTGAAATAAAATGGAGTAAGTGTCAAGATTAATTTGATATTTGTGGCATAAGCTTTCATAAAGCTTGAGTAAAGATTTTCCATAAGGACTTAAATTTTCCTCTTCAAAATAGCGTTTTTGCTCTAAAATTTGGGCGTTTTGTCCATAGCGTCTAAAATAAGCACGAAGCCTATTTCTACTATGATGTATGTGAAAAATCACCCTTTTTTCAAAAAAATATGGCAAAGAAAAAAAGGCAAGATATTTACGAAAGCCACTTGAAAGCAAGGGGGCTTTATAAAAAACATTTTGCGTTAAATCCTTACTCGGTGTCAAAGCCTTTTTAAATAAAGCAAGACGCAGCATAAAGTCAAAGTCCTCTCCCCCACGCCCCCTAAAATTCTCATCAAAGCCCCCAATAGCAATATAATCAGCCCTTTTCATAAAAATGCAAGCACTAGGCAGGGCAAGGCTAGTAAATAAGTCCTTTTTATAAGTGATAAAAGCGTCAAAAAGCTCTTCACGACTCTTTTTCAAAACAACTCTTGAGCCTTTAGATGAAAGATAAAGACAAGGCAAAAACATAAATTCACTTTGACCGCTTTGAAGCTCCTTAATACAAGCTAAATTGACCTGCTCATCAAGCAAGCAATCTACATCCATTAAATAAATATATTCACAAGAGCTAAGTTTAAAGGCTTCATTTCTTAGCAAGGCTTGGCAGATAAGCTCTTTATAAAAGGGTTTGGAGGCTAATTTGGCATTTTTTTTAGTAGCGATGAGTTTTTTAAGCTTTTTATCAAAAAATCCCCCTCTATCATTATGCCCAAAAATGAGTTCTGTATCCTCATTAGCCCTTTGTAAGATGAGCCTTACTTTTTTAAGAATATCAAGGGGGCGAAGTTTTAAATCCACAGGGATAATAATGCTATATTTCATATTTTTCCTTTAAACGCAATTATAACAAAACTTAAATTTACTAAATAGATAGCTTTAAAAGTTATAATATAAAGAATTTGTTAAAAGGATGTGGGTGTTTAGTAATCATCGTCTTTTTTTTCTCGGTTTTACTTTATGGAAGCGTTCTTTTGTGAAGGCATTTTTTAAGGCTAAAAGTATGCACTTTTTAAATTCTTTAAAGGAGCTTGAGAAATTTAAACTAAATGATGATGATGTGTTTTTAATCTGGGGCAAACGCCTAGAAAAAGAGGATTTAAAGACGCAAATTGCGAAACAAAACGCAAATTTAAAACCAAAAATTTGTTTTGTTGAAGATGGCTTTATCCGTTCGGTGTCTTTAGGCTCTGACCTTACGCGTCCTTTTTCTTTAGTAGTCGATAGCAAGGGGCTTTACATCGATGCTTCAAAACCAAGCGATTTAGAAGAAATTTTACAAAATCACAACTTTGATGAAGAGCTTTTAAAAAGGGCAAAAAGCTTAATTGAAAAATTAAAGCTTTATAAAATTTCTAAATATAATACTCTCAAACACGACAATTTACACTTTAAAGCTAAGACCGGGCAAAAAATTATCCTAATCCCCGCTCAAGTCGAAGATGACGCCTCTATGCTCTTGGGAGGTGGAGGGCTTGATACCTTGCAATTTATCCAAAAAGTGAGAGAGGAAAATCCTAACGCCCATCTAGTTTTTAAACCTCACCCTGATGTTTTAAGCGGAAATCGCAAGGGCTTGAAAGATGAAAAAATCATTTTGCAAATTTGTGATGAAATGTTGCGTCATTCTAGTATCCATAGTGCCATAGAAGCAAGTGATGAAGTGCATACCATTACCTCAACTGCTGGTTTTGACGCACTTTTAAGGAGAAAAAAGGTTGTCGTTTATGGCACACCTTTTTATGCAGGCTGGGGACTAAGTGAAGATAGGGTCGAAATTAAGCGCCGAAGTAGAAAATTAAGCCTTGAAGAGCTTGTGGCTGGAGTTTTGATTCTTTATCCGCTTTATTTACATCCTAAAACTAAGAATTTATGTGAGGTTGAGACGAGTTTAGACATCATCACACAAATGCAAAGGGCATATTTTTCGAAATTCTACATTAAGTGGGGGATAGATTCTAGGAATTATGCTTTAAGGAAATTAAGACGCACCTGGGAAACAATGAGAGGATTTAAAAAATGAGGGGGGGGTAAAAGTATGCAATTTGATCTTTTGTTAAAAAAAGAATTTAGTGGTAAAAATGTCGCACTTTTACAAGGTCCTGTGGGAAATTTCTTCTCGCGTTTGGGAGCAAAGCTTAAAAAAATGGACGCGAAAATTGTAAAAATCAATTTTAACGGCGGAGACTTTTTCTTTTATCCTAAGGGACGAATTTATAGAGCTAGCAAAGAAAATTTAGCCGCTTTTTATGAGGATTTTTTCACGCAAAATCAAATTGAGGTCGTTTTGATGTATAATGACTGCCGTTTTGTCAATCATACAGGCTTGGAAATCGCCAAAAAACTAGGCATTGCGGTGTGGGTTTTTGAGGAGGGGTATTTAAGACCTTATTGTATCACCTTAGAAAAAGATGGGGTTAATGCAAACTCGATTATGCCACGCGATAAAAATTTCTATTTAAACTTAAATTTAAAAGATGTCGGCACTGAGATAAAGAAAATACCGGGTGGCTTTAAATTTATGGGCTTTTATAGCTTTTTATACTGGTTTTTTGCCTTTATTTTAGCTCCATTTTTTAATAATTCTTTGCATCACCGCCCTTTAAATCCTTTAGAAATGTTTGCTTGGTTTAAGGCTTTGTTTTTAAAATACAAGTATAAAATCAGTGAAAAAAGGCTCAATTCTAAAATTTATAAACTAGAAAAAAAATATTTTTTAGCCATTTTACAAGTCTATAATGACACACAAATTTTACATCACTACAAAAAAGATATTGAGCATTTTATCGAAGAAACTATCCTTTCTTTTGCTAATCACGCAAGAGCTAAATCTTACCTCGTCTTTAAACATCACCCTATGGATAGAGGATATAGAAATTACGCCGCTTTGATAGAAAAATTAAGCGAGAAATACCATGTCGAAGGACGCATTTTATATGTGCATGATAGCTATTTGCCATTTTTACTTCAAAATGCTCTAGGCTGCATTACCATAAATTCCACAGTAGGACTTAGTGCGATTATGGAGGGCTGTCCTACTAAGGTGTGTGGGGAGGCTTTTTATGATTTTGAGGGGCTGACTTATCCTAAGAAACTTCATTTTTTCTGGCGTGAAGCCCACGCTTATAAGCCAAATTCCTTACTCGTTTCACAATTTAAAAAATATCTCCTTCAAACAAATCAAATCAATGGCAATTTTTACAAAAATTCCTCTTTAATGAGATAAAATTAGCCTTTTGTTAAATCATTTTCTTGCGTTATAATTTCAAAAATTAAATTTGAGTTTTTAAAATGATAAAAAGAGATGTATTTTATATAGCAGGGTATGACCCTAAGGGATATCGGTATTATTATTTATTATTTAAAAGAAATTTAGAGGAGTATCAAAAACGCTTTAAGATTAAAGCCAAGCTTTCTAAAAGCCATACTGATGAGGACTTTCCCTTTTGGAGCGTGGAGGCGGAAAATGTCTCGTGTCGCTATACTTTTTTAGCGTGGAATGACATCGTGAGAAAAAACTGGTCCAAAAGTTACAAGGACGCTCTGATGGACTGCTATGCTCTTTTTAGAATTTACACCATAACAGGACTTTTTATTAAATTCGGCAAAGAAAGCATCTATCAACTCATCACGGGCTATTACCCCTTTTTTTATGTGCTTTTTTCTTTGCTATTTTCTTTAGGGCTTGGTTTTTTCGCTTTTTATTTGCTTTATTTTTATGTGCCTTTATTTTTGGCTATTGGGGTGGGAATTTTACTCGTTTTTTATCTTAATCGTTTTTTATTTTATTATGGGAAAAAATTAGCCGTTTTTTGGATTGCTAGAATTTGCTCTTTTTGTGCAAATTGGCAAGAGAGAAAAAGGGGGGCTTTGGAAGAAAAAATGGAGCTTTTTTCTCAAAAAATTTATCATACTCTTAAAGAAAATAAAGAGCAAAATTATGAGCTTATTTTACTCACGCATAGTGTGGGCTGTGTGCTTTGCATTGAGGTTTTAGCTAGAATTTTAATCCTTTGTAAAGAAAATGGGGTCGATTTTTCTAAGCTTAAAATTCTCACGCTTGGCGAGTGTATCCCCTTAGTGAGCTATCAAAAAAAATCCACAGATTTTAGAAAAAAGCTCGAATTTGTCGCTGGGTTTGACTTAAAATGGTATGATTATACTTCGGTAATCGATGGGGCGTGTTTTCCGCAGGTAGATTTTATAAGAACAAGCGGGGTTTATGCAAAGAATCATTTTGGACCAAAGCTTTTAAATCCACGCTTTCACACCCTTTACGAAGCGCAAAATTATAAAAAAATAAAACGCGATAAAAATAAGGCGCATTTTTTGTATTTAATGAGTGTAGAAAATGATGGGGGTTATGATTTTTTCAACTTCATCGTTTTAGATCGATTTTTAGAAGAAAAGATTAAGGATTAAAATGAGTGAGTGTCCCTTTTTTCCAAAACCTTATAAAAACAAGGCTTCGACCTTACTCACTTTTTTGCTTAAAAGACGCTCTTGGCTAGACGGACTTTATGAAAGAAGTTATCAAATGCAAACAGGCTATGTCAAAATGCCAAATTTCGACCTTTATGTCATAAACGATACAAAAGAAGTCAAAAGAATGATGGTCGATGAGGTAAGAGAATTTCCTAAAAGTGAGCTTTTACATAGGCTTTTAAGCCCTTTGCTGGGTGAAAGCATTTTTACAACAAATGGTGAGGTGTGGCATAAGCAAAGAGAGCTTTTAAAACCTAGTTTTGAGCTGACTCGAATTTCTAAGGTTTTTAATTTGATGAGCGAAGCGGTGGCGGATTTAATGAGGCGTTTTGAAAAATACCCCGATAATTCTTACATAGAAGTCGATGAAATGATGACTTTCGTAACTGCTGATGTGATTTTTAGAACGATTATGTCCTCTAAACTTGATGAAGTGCAAGGTAGGCAAATTTTAGAAGCCTTTGCAACCTTTCAAGAAGAAAGCGTTAGAACGGCGATGCGGGGGATGTTTTATTTTCCAAAATGGCTTTCTTATCTGCTAGGAGATAGAAAAAGAGCTAAGGCAGGAGAGCTGATAAGAAAGGCTTTAAGTGATATTATAAAACCGCGTTATGAAGCAAATTTAGAAAAAAGCGATTATGAGGATATACTTTCTTCTTTACTTTTAGTTGTCGATGCAAAGACAAATCAAAGATTTTCTTTTGAGGAAATTTTAGACCAAGTGGCAATGCTATTTTTAGCAGGACACGAAACTACCGCTAGCTCTCTTACTTGGACTTTATATCTTTTAAGCTTGTATCCTGAGGAGCAAGAAAGAGCTTATAATGAAATTTGCGAAATTTTGCAAGATAGCAAGGAGATAAAAATCGCCCATCTTAGACAATTTAAATTTCTCACCAATGTCTTTAAAGAGTCTTTAAGGCTTTACCCACCTGTAGGCTTTTTTGCAAGAGAAGCTAAAAAAGATACACAGGTAAGAGATAAGCTCATCAAGCAAGGCTCTGGCGTTGTGATAGCACCTTGGCTGATTCATCGCCACGAGCTTTTTTGGCAAAATCCTCACGGCTTTGACCCTTCGCGTTTTGAAAGAGAGTATAAAAAAGAGGCGTATTTACCTTTTGGTATGGGAGAGAGGATTTGCATAGGACAGGGCTTTGCTATGCAAGAAGCAATTCTTATTTTAGCAAATATTTTAAAAACTTATAAGCTTGAGCTTAAAGAAGGCTTTGTTCCTGATGTGGTGGGGCGACTTACAATTCGCTCTCTTAATGGAATGTGGATTAAATTTAGCAAACGATGAAAAAATTAGAACCTAGAATTCGTGCAAGAGTGCGGAAAAATATCAAAGGAAGCCTTAAGGAAAAATTAGCGGGGACGATTTTACTTTGTGCCATTGTGCCTTTGGCAGCGCTTGGCTATTTACTCATTGTGATTGTGGGGACTTTTTTTAGCACAGCTAGAGCAAGACAGGGAGTTAGGGCTTTGGATCATTTTGTCAATGCAAGTTTATTTAACGGCTATGCTTGGGAGAGCGTATCCTCTCACGCTTGGAGGGAGAGAAATCGCAAGAAATGGGCGAAAATTGTGATTAAAATCACCGATTTTTTTCAAAAAGATCATTGCAAAAGGGCAAACCGCAGGGAACAACCTGTGGTCGATTTCATACTTTCAAGAAAGCTTGACCAACAAACCATAGGAAAATAATTACTTTACAATCACAACAGCCATAGCCACGCCCTTATCGTGCGTGATACTTACCTTAGCTTTTTTGATGTGAAATCTGCGTTTAGTTTTTTTACAAAATTTGATTTTAGGGGCATTTTTTTTGCTTTTTGAAATTGTCATATCTAAAAAGCCACAATGCTTAGAAATACCAACCCCAAGAGCCTTACTTGCCGCTTCTTTCGCCGCCCAAAAGCCAGCTAAGGTAGCTGAATTTTTGATGAGTTTTTGCTCCTCAGGGCTTAGGAATTTATCTAAAAAAATTTTGCCGTGTTTGTTGTAAATTTTTTCTACTCTTTCTATGGAGATTAAATCACAACCCACACGCATTAAGAAACGACAAAATCCGTAAAATAGACATTTTTAATAAAGCCGTCCGTTAAAATTTCATTAATTTTACCGACAAGCTCGTCTTTTAGTCTTTCTTTACCCTTACTCGTGCTAATTTCTTCAAAAGTCTTAGCCGTCAAAGTGCGTATAATCACATCACGGATAATGGCGACCTTTTTGTCAAGCTCTGTTTTTAAAAGCTCACTATTTTGCTCTAGCTCTATGGTGCATTTTACATAACGCGAACCACTATCACTCAATAAATTTAAGGTGAAAGGCTCAAGCGGATACATAGGACCGATATTAGCATAATCACTTCCTCTTTGCGTTGGTGCTTGAGAGGTTTTTGCTGCTGGTTTGGCTTCTTCTTTTGGTGCTTCGGTTACTGCACCCTCATCGCTCGAAGTAGAGGTAAGAAGATAGGCGATAAAGCCCATAATAGTAAGAAGTAAAACGAAAAGCACAACAATGATGATAATAACAAGAGAACTCCCCTTTTTCTTTTTCTCTTCCGAATTTTCTACTTCTTCTTCCATAAAGCTTCCTTATTAGTAAATTTGATGTAAAATTGTAGCAGATTTTTTTAAAATACAATTTAAATTTAAGAGAAATTTATGCTAGATGTGATTTTTAGAGAATATGACATAAGAGGACTTTATGATAAAGAGCTAAATGAAAAGAGCGTTAAAGCCATAGGCTTTTGTTTGGGTGAAGTGATGCTTCAAAAGGGTTGTAAAAATGTCAGCGTAGGAAAAGATGCAAGATATAGTGGCGATGAGCTTTTTGCTTATCTTGTAAGTGGCTTAAACAAAGCGGGGATTAAAATCTATGATATAGGGCTTGTGCCAACTCCACTTGGCTATTTTTCACTTTATGAGGGCTTACAATTTGACGCAAATATTATGATTACAGGCTCACATAATCCAAAAGATTACAATGGCTTTAAGATTACCATAGGCAAGGAAAGCTTTTTTGGGGCGGAGCTTAAGGAATTTTCTAAGGAGGTTTATAGGCACTTAGATGATGAAATTCCTCAAGACTTAAGGGCTGAAAAATACGACATTTTAAGCTTGTATGTGGAATTTATGAAAAAGCAATTTGGGCATTTGGCAAATTTTAATTATGAATTTGCTTTAGATTGTGCTAATGGTGCTGTGGGCGTGGTGCTTGAGCCTTTGATGAGGGCTTTAAATTTGAAAGCACATTTTCTTTTTAAAGAGCCTGATGGCACTTTTCCTAATCACTCTCCAGACCCAACAGAAAATGAGAATTTAATCCCTCTTAAAAAATTTTTAGAACAAAATCAAAACATACAAATGGCTTTTGCTTTTGATGGGGACGCAGATAGAGTTGTCGCGTTAAGCAAAACACACACTTTTTGCGGTGATGAGCTTTGCTATTTATTTGCTAAAGATATTGAAAATCCTAGAATTTTAGGTGAGGTCAAATGCTCTAAAAATCTTTTTGATGCAGTGAAGCAATTTGGGACGATTTTTATGGGGAAAACAGGGCATTCTAATATCAAAAAAATGATGAAAGAGCTTAACATCGACCTAGCAGCTGAAGTGAGCGGGCATATTTTCTTTAAACATCGTTATTTTGGCTATGATGATGGAATTTATGCGTTTTTAAGAGCTTTAGAACTCATCTTCAAAGGCTATAATTTAGAAAGTTTAATTAACGCTTTGCCAAAGCTTTATACGACACCAGAGCTTAAAATTCCCGTAAGTGAAGAGGAGAAATTTAAACTTGTAGAGGCTTTTAAAGAGGCAGTTAGAAAAGGGGCTTTAAAGGGAGTTAAAGAGCTTTGTGAGATTGACGGGGCTAGAATGGACTTTGAGGACGGCTGGGCTTTACTGCGTGCGTCAAACACTAGTCCCTATCTCATCACGCGTTTTGAAGCAAATACACCTTTAAGAGCTAAGGAGCTTGAGGAAGCTGTAATGGAACTTTTTAAACAAGTTAAAAGTGTATCATAAGGAAACATTAATGACGCAAAAAGATTTATTTTACATTTCTCATAACAACCATAAAGAAATTTATGCTTTATCTTGCGATGATTATGCTAGGGCTTTATTGGCTTGTGAGGAGGGCAATTATGAAAAAGCACAAGTAATTTTAGAAGCTATAAAAAAGCAAAGTTCTTATGTTTTGCTTCTATTATTACGCGTATATGGCAATCTTCAAGATGCTACCCCCCCCCCCCCCCCCGAAAAAATACAAACAATTATCAATAAACTTTTAAAACAAGAACATTGTTACACCTTTACTTTGGAGCTGACTTTAGCGCTTGTAGCTTACGGCTTTTATAATGAGGCTGAGAATTTATTTGAAACGCTTTTAAAACAAGAACCTTATTCTAAGGAACTTTGGCTTAACTATGCTCTTGCGCATAAGTATATTAATGACGAAAAAGCCGTATTTATAATAGAAAGAGCCTATCATCATTTTTTAGAATATAAACAAAGACTTTTAGAAGAGGAAAAAAATCCAAGCAAGGAAAAAGAAGAATTGCTTTATGCACTTGATGATTTTCTTTATATGCGTTTGGTTGTTGAATTGGCATATTTAAATTTTAGACTTTATCACTATGACAATGCTCTTAATTTATTCAAACAAGTAGAAAATTATAATGCTAGAAACTCTCAATTTTTCCTCTTTTATGCTTTAACTTTAGAATATACAGGCTATTATGATAAGGCTTATAAATGCTATAAAAGAGCTATTTCTTTGAGTGCTGATATATATACTAGTTTTGAGTTTTCTAAATTTTG
Organism: Campylobacter felis; assembly: GCF_030250085.1. Taxonomy (NCBI): domain Bacteria; kingdom Pseudomonadati; phylum Campylobacterota; class Epsilonproteobacteria; order Campylobacterales; family Campylobacteraceae; genus Campylobacter; species Campylobacter felis. The sequence goes on along the minus strand of NZ_JANURX010000002.1, from coordinate 20,483 downwards.
TTTGCGTTTGGGACGCTTTGAAGAGGGCTTTTTGTATTATGAAATGCGACTACATTCAGCTTCTAAATTCACTTTTTCTCAAAGGCATTATGATGTTGCTTATGCGGCTTTTTATGGAGATAAGGACTTTTTGCGTGGAAAAAGGGTGCTTGTTTATTGTGAGCAAGGTTTTGGAGATACAATAATGTTTTCTCGCATTTTACGCAGTCTTTCTAAGGTGGCAAAGGAAGTGATTTTTTGCCCTCAAAGTGCGTTATTTAGTCTTTTTAATACACATATTCAAACGCTTCAAAAACAAAATAAAATTCAAAGTAATCTTAAGGTATTCGCACAAATTCCGCAAGATTTTGATTATGCGGTGCCGATTTGCTCCCTTTATTTTTTCTTAGGTGTTTATAATGCGAAAACCATAGCAAAATTACCCTCGCCTCTCATTAGCGTGGAGAAAAAGACACGGATGCAAAGAGCGAAAGTAGGAATTTGCTTTCGCACAAGCACTATTCCTCATACACAAAGTTTATTTTATCGCAATATTGATTTGGAATTTTTACTTGAGGCTTTTGACGGACTTGATGTGGAGCTTGTGAATTTCACGCTTTATCAAAAAGGCGAATTAGAACTTCCTGCTAATATTAAAGATGTATCTTTTGAGCTTAATGATTGGTTAGCTACAAGCGAGGCTTTGCGTGAGGTGGATTTGCTTGTAAGCATTGATAGTGCGATAGCGCATTTGAGTTTAGCTTTAGGAATTCCCACTTTAGTGCTTTTGGGAGACCGCTTTGATTGGCGTTGGGGGAAAATTGAAAGCCCTAAAAGCATTTTTTGGCAGAAGGCGCATTTTTGTAGGGTTAATCAAGAAGGACCTAGCGGCATTAAAAAGCAAATTTGTAAGATTTTAAATTACAAAGTCCCTTAAAAGCTCTTCTAGCTTATAAATTCCGCGATGTTCTTGGCTTAGGAGGTGGATTAAAATATCACCCAAATCAATCACGCTCCATTGCTCACTGCTTTCTATATTTAAAAATTCCTCCCCTTTGGCTTTCAGTTTAGTTTTAAGCTCATCAATTAAAGAAAGGGCGTGCCTTTCGCCCAAAGTCGTAGCGATGATGACAAAGCTTACAAAATACTCTCCCCCTCTCATATCAAAAATTTCAATATCTTCAGCCTTTTTTTCATCTAAAATTTGTGTGATTGCGGTGATTCTTTCTTGCATTTTCGTCCTTTATTTTAAAATTATAGCTGTTTTTGGTAGTATTTTTTCACCTCTTCTTGAATTTCACCACTTACTTTATCTAAGTTTAAATGCTTTCTTATAAAAGATGAGGAGATATTAATGTGCGTATTTAAATCTTTAAAATTCTTTGGAATTACTATTTTATCACGCTTTGCTATGATAAATTCTACCTTTTTTTTAAGCTCTTCAAAAGAGTGCCAAGAAGATAAAGTTTGAAGATGATCAGCTCCCACTAAAAGATAAAATTTGCTAGGCTTATAAAATTGATAAAGAAAATTAACACTCTCTATACTCGGCACGGGACGATTTTGCTTGATTTCAAAATCACAAATTTCGACTTTTTCTAATTTCCCCCAAAGTTTTTTAACCCACTCTAACCTTTTTTGTGCAGGAACACTCACACTTTCTTTAAAGGGGCTAATGAAAGCTGGCATAATGATGAGTTTGTCGATTTCTAGTGTATTTAAAGCCTCTTTTATAACGCTTTCGTGTCCTTGATGTGGTGGGTCAAAACTCCCTCCAAAAAGTGCGATTTTCATTTAAATTTTTTAACCTTTTTTTTGTAGAATTCTAGCATTTTATTTTGCAAAAGGAAATTAAATGGCTATAAAAGTTGCGATTAATGGGTTTGGGCGTATAGGGCGATGTGTAGCGAGAATCATCACAAAGCGTGATGATTTAGAGCTTGTAGCTATCAATGATACGACAGAGCTTGAACTGACAAAATACCTCTTAAAATATGACTCTGTTCACGGCGAATTTGATGCGAGCGTGGAGCTTGAAAATGGCGATTTACTCATTAATAACAAAAAAGTTAAAATGTTTCATACGCGTGATATTAATGAGCTTGACTTTGCAAAATATGGCGCAGAGCTTGTTTTTGAATGCACAGGCGCACATTTAACTCAGGAAAAATGTCAAGCCTTTTTAAATAAGGGCATTAAAAAGGTGCTAATGTCCGCTCCTGCAAAGGATAATACCCCAACCTTCGTAATGGGTGTGAATTCTCATCTTTACAAAGGCGAGGCTATTATTTCTAACGCTTCTTGCACGACTAATTGCTTAGGTCCTGTTTGTAGAGTTTTACAAGATAATTTTGGCATAGAAAAAGGCTTAATGACGACTATACACGCTTATACAAATGGGCAAAGCATTATCGATGCTAAGGCTAAGGATAAACGCCGTAGCCGAGCTGCCGCACAAAATATTATCCCAACTTCAACAGGAGCGGCAAAAGCTATGAAGCTTGTAATGCCAGAGCTTGATGGCAAACTTCACGGACAAAGTATGCGTGTGCCTGTGATTGATGTTTCAAGCGTGGATTTAACCGCACTTTTAAGCAAAAAAGTAAGTAAAGAAGAGCTCAATGAAGCCTTTAGAAAGGCAAGCAAGACAAATTTAAAAGGAATTTTAGCCGTTGATGATGAAGAAAGAGTTTCGAGCGATTTCATCACATCGCCTTTTGGTGCTGTGGTGGCGAGTGATTTAACTCAAGTGATTAGCGAGGATTTTGTTAAAATTGTCGCTTGGTATGACAATGAATGGGGCTATTCTAGTCGCCTTGTCGATATGGCTGTTTATGTAATGGGAGCTTAAGATGAAGAGCGAAATTATCTCCATTAAAGATATAGACTTAGCTAAAAAAAAGGTTTTTATAAGATGTGATTTTAATGTCCCTCAAGATGATTTTTTAAATATCACAGATGATAGACGCATAAGATCGGCTATCCCTACGATAAGATATTGTTTAGATAATGGTTGTAGTGTGATTTTAGCTTCTCACTTAGGACGCCCAAAAGAAATTAGCTCAAAATACTCCCTAGAACCTGTAGCAAAAAGACTTTCAAGACTTATGAGCAAAGAAGTGCTTTTAGCTAAAGATGTCATTGGTGAAGACGCAAAGAAAAAGGCGGAAAATTTAGAGGCAGGTGAAATTTTAATGCTTGAGAATTTGCGTTTTGAAAAGGGCGAAACGAAAAACGATGAAAATTTAGCTAAAGAACTTGCCTCTTTAGCGGAGGTTTATATTAACGACGCCTTTGGCGTGTGTCATAGAGCGCATGCGAGTGTGGAAATGATTACAAAATTTTTTGATGTGAAAGCAGCAGGCTTTTTGTTACAAAAAGAGATTAAATTCGCTGATAATCTTTTACGCCACCCTGCTCGTCCTTTTGTCGCAGTAGTAGGCGGCTCAAAAGTAAGCGGAAAGCTACAAGCCCTCATCAATCTCTTACCAAAAGTCGATAAACTCATCATAGGAGGAGGTATGGCTTTCACCTTTTTAAAAGCTTTAGGCTATGATATAGGAAATTCACTTTTAGAAGAAGAATTACTCGAAGATGCTAGGGCTATTATGAAAAAGGGTAAAGAACTTGGCGTGAAAATTTACCTCCCAGTTGATGTGGCTGTGGCAAGGACTTGTTCGAGCGAAGCTTTTATGTCTTATGTGCCAACGCAAGAAATTCCAAGTGGCTTTATGGGACTTGACATAGGACCTGCTAGCGGGAAACTTTTTAGAGAAGCTTTAGCCGATGCACAAACGATCTGGTGGAATGGACCTATGGGCGTTTTTGAGATAGAAAAATTTGCTAAAGGTTCTTTAAAAATGGCACATTTCATAGGCGATAGCCACGCTACGACCATCATAGGAGGAGGTGATACGGCTGATGTAGTCGCAAGAAGTGGCGAGGCTGATGAGATGACCTTTATTTCCACAGGAGGTGGGGCAAGTTTAGAGCTAATCGAGGGTAAAGAACTTCCAGGTGTGAAGCCTTTGCGAGGCGAGGTATGATTTACGCTGCAAATTTGAAGTGCAACCACACAAGAGCCTCTTTTGAGCTTTATCTTAAGGCTTTAAATGAGGCTTTAAAAGACAAAGATGAAAATGTTTTTGTCTTTCCTCCTAGCGTAGCCTTTTCACAAAAAGAAAGTTTTTTCACACAAGGGACGCAAAATTTCTACCCTTGCATTAATGGTGCTTTTACAGGGGAGCTAGGCAAGGAACATTTAGATGAATTTGGTATCAAATGCGTCTTAATAGGACATAGTGAGCGTAGAATTTTTGAAAATGAAGCTTTAATAAAGGCGAAATTTGACTTTGCCAAAGAGCAAGGATGGCAAATTTTTCTTTGCATAGGAGAGGATTTAAAAACAAAGCAAGAGGGCAAAACAAAAGATTTTTTAAAAAAACAGCTTGAAAATTTGGATTTAAATTATGAAAAACTCATCATTGCTTATGAGCCGATTTATTCCATAGGCACAGGTATAAGTGCTAAAAATGAAGACATAGAAGCCATTTTGGCATTTTTACGCACACTTACAAAAGTGCCCTTACTTTATGGGGGAAGTGTTAATGAGACAAATATTAAAGAACTCACACAAATTAAGCATTGCGGAGGAGTTTTAGTAGGCTCTTATGCTTTAAAAGTAGAAAATTTCATCACATTAATAAAGGGGTAAAGATGATAATGCAAGGCAAAAAAGGCTTAATAGTCGGCGTAGCAAATAATAAATCCATCGCTTATGGTATCGCTAAAGCTTGTGCGGCACAGGGGGCAAATTTAGCTTTTACTTTTTTAAATGAGGCTTTAAAAAAGCGTGTTGAGCCTATCGCGGCGGAATTTAACTCAAATGCAGTTTATGAACTTGATGTGAACAATGAAGAGCATTTAGACAAAATCGCCTCCTTAATTAAGAAAGATTTGAGCGAGATCGATTTTATCGTGCATGCTGTGGCTTTCGCACCTAAAGAAGCTTTAGAAAATTCCTTTTTACAAACAAGCAAAGAAGCTTTCGATATAGCGATGCAAACCTCCGTTTATTCTCTACTTTCACTCACAAGGGCTGTTTTACCCGTGCTAAAGGATAATGGCTCAATTTTAACCTTAAGCTATTTAGGTGGGGTGAAATATGTCCCGCATTATAATGTTATGGGCGTGGCTAAGGCGGCTTTGGAAAGCTCTGTGAGATATTTGGCTAGGGACTTAGGAGAGCGTGGAATTCGCGTTAATGCCATTTCCGCAGGTCCTATTAAAACTCTAGCGGCAAGTGGGATAGGCGATTTTAGAATGATTTTAAGATATAATGAAATCAACGCCCCCCTAAAACGCAATGTCAGCATAGAAGATGTAGGAAATTCAGCGATGTATTTATTAAGCGATTTAGCAAAAGGGGTTACGGGTGAAATTCACTATGTCGATGCGGGTTATAATATTATGGGTATGGGCGATGTAACCAAAGATGATGAGGGTCAAACCATACTTTGCTGGGATAAGCACAATGGACGATGACGCCCTTAAAGCGTGTTTAGAAAAACGCCTTGTAAATTTAAAAGGCAAAGAAAAAAGAATCGTTAATGGAGTAAGTGTGGCGACTATGCTTAAACATCTTGGTATCTCTAATGAGCTTTTAAGCCTTGCTTGTGAGTATTTTTCCCTAGCACCTAAGCTTAATGTCATTTGGCTTCATTTAGCAGAATGTACAGGTTGTAGTGAGAGCCTACTAAGAAGCGAAAAGCCTGATTTAGCCGAATTTATATTTGACTTTTTTTCTTTAAATTATCACGAAACCTTAATGAGTGCTAATGGCACTAAGGCTGAAGAGTGCCTAGAAAAAGCAATGGAAGAGGAATTTGCTCTTATTGTTGAGGGGGCGGTCGCACCCATAGATACCTTTTATCTTAGCATAGGGGCGGAGGGTAAAAGTGGCTACGAGCTTTTGCAAAGCATAGCGGATAAGGCTAAAGTTATCTTCGCCGCTGGGACTTGTTCTTCTTATGGTGGGATACAAGCTGCTTATCCTAATCCTACAAAAACTTGCGGAATTTCGCAGGTTTTAAGTCAAAAAGTCGTTCAAATTCCGGGCTGTCCGCCAAGTGATGTGAATATTATCGCTACTTTAGCCTTTTATGCTCTTTTTGGCACTTCTCCTGAGCTTGATGATAAAAATCGCCCTAAATGGTCCTATGGAAAATGCTTGCACGATATGTGTGAGAGAAAGGCGAAATTTGAAAGTGGGATTTTTGCAGAGACTTTTGATGACGCGGCGGCAAAAAGTGGAGCGTGTTTATTTAAGGTGGGGTGTAAAGGTCCTTATACTTATAATAACTGCCCTAAGGTAAAATTTAATTCCAAAACTTCTTGGCCTGTGGCGGCTGGACACGGGTGCATCGCTTGTAGTGAGGAAAATTTTTGGGATAATTTTGGCTTTTACGAAAAGCCTATGACAAATGCTTTTGCCTATGCGAGGGTGAGCCGAGAAGAAGCTTTTGTTTTAGAAAATAAGAATTTAAATTTAAACACTTTAAAAGAGAGTGTAAAAGAAGATGAGCTTATTTTTTATCTTAAGGAAAAAATGCAAATTTTGGTAGAAGATAGAGAGCTTTTGGATTTTAGTTTCGAATCAAATTTAAAATGTGCTTTGGCAAATTTAGCAAAAAATAAATTGGGTTTTAATTTGCTTGAAAATTATAAAAAGAATTTCCCCAAACATTACGCTTTTATTGAGGCGAATTTTGACGAAAATTCAAAAATTTCAAGTGATATTTGGGAATTTTTTGAATTAAGTTATATTTTGGCTAAGGGAGAATTTTTAAAAGATAGGGCTTTGTTGATTGAGATGGCGAAAAATTATGCCTTTAATCACGCTAGTCCTTATGATTTTAAATTAAGTGCGAAAGAAGATAGTGTGAAGCTTGATTTAAATAAGTCCTTAAGAATGACATTGATTTATCTTTGTGGTGGGCTTGAAATTGAGGGGATTGCGTTTTCTTTGTTGAGTGCTTTAGCTAAAAGCTTAGGAGAAATTCGTCAAGATTATATGGAAAAAAGGCTTATTTTAAGCGTAGATGAAAGCTTAAATCAGCCTTTTTTACATCAAATTTTAAGCTAACATTTTACTAAGATGTAGCCCTATGAAAGCCACGATATAAGCACTAATGCAAGTGAATAAGAAAAGATAAAGCGTGTATTTTGCCTTACCGCTTTCTTTTGTAAAAACTATGGTGGCTGCAAAGCAAGGATTATAAATCATCACAAATAAAATATACGCTATCGCTGTGCTAAATGGGATATTTGAAGCAAGGGTCTGTCTTAAATTCTCATCATTTTCATCTAAATCCTCCCCTAAAGAATAAAGCACCCCAAGCGTTGAAATCATCACTTCTTTAGCCGCCAAACCGCTAAGTAAAGAAACGCTTAATTTCCAATCAAGCTCAAGTGGTGCAAAAACAGGCTCGATAGCTTTGCCAAATTGCCCCAAATAGCTATTTTCAATCTGCTGTTCTGCTGCGAGTTTTTCATCTTCTTGTGCGTTCGTTTGAAGAGGAAAATTACTTGCAAACCATATTAAAATTGAGGCTAGTAATATAAAAGTTCCTGCTTTTTTAAGATACATTTTTGCTTTATTAAGAGACATTTGCCATACCAAATTCCAATTTGGCATACGGTATTTTGGCATTTCCATAACAAAAGGCTCATCAATACCCCTAAAAGCAGTCATTTTTAAAAATTTAGCCGCTAAAAGCCCTAAAAAAGCCCCCAAAATATAAATTCCAAATAAATAATTTCCCGCTTGCTCACCTCCAAAAAAAGCCCCGATAAAAAGCACATAAACAGGTAATCTTGCCCCACAACTCATAAAGTTAATAACAAAAAGAGTCAAAAGTCTATCTCTTTTATTTTTAAGCGTTCTTGTCGCCATAAAGGCAGGCACAGAGCAACCAAAACCCGTAATAAGCGGGATAAAACTTTTTCCGTGCAAACCAAATTTATATAAAATTCCATCAAGTAAAAATGCCACACGCGACATATAGCCCGTTGTTTCTAAAAGGGCGATTCCAAAAAACAAAATCAAAATATTAGGTAAAAATAAAACCACAGCTCCCACGCCCCCTATAATCCCATCGGCTAAAACGGAGGCTAAAAGCTCGTTAGAGATATTTTCCTTACATAAATTTCCTAGTGCTTCAAAACCCATTTCTATATAATCCATAGGGATAGCTCCAAGCGTGAAAGTAAGCTGGAAAAGCACCCACATTAAAAATAAAAATATCACTATGCCAAAATATTTATTGATGAAAAAAGCGTCAAGGCTTTTTGTAATATTTTTTGAAGTCGGTTCTTGTTTTGAAATTTGCTTACTTAAACCTGAGCTAAAAGCGAGTAAATCTTCTTTGAAAATTTCTTTTATATCTTTGCTTTGATAAATTTCAAAAAGCTTGTTTTGCGATTCGCTTACTAACTCTTTGCAAGTGCTATTTCGCACTTCATTTTGAAGTAGGGCGATGGCGTAGGATTTGGGACTTTGATAAGGATTTTCTAAATTGAGCTTTTCTATATGTTTTTGAATTTTTTCAATTTCTTCTTCCAAATGTTCCCCATAAGCTCTTATAAAGGGTGTAAATGGCGTTTCGTGCGTTTTGATGATAAGCTCCAAAAGAGTGTTTAAATTTTCTTTTGTTTTGGAAGAAATGCTAACGCTAGGCGTTTTTATAAGCTTTTCAAGTGCATTAATGTCTATACTAAAGCCTTCTTTTTCGGCTTCATCGCTCATATTAAGCGCTAAAATAATCTTTTTTTGACACTCTAAAAGTTGAGAGCTTAAGATAAGATTGCGTTCTAAATTTGTGGAATCTACGACATTAATGATGATGTCATAGTTTTGTGTTTGTATGAAATTTTGCGTAATTTTTTCTTCTTCTGAGTAGCCATCGAGCGCATAAGTCCCCGGTAAATCAATAAATTCAAGTTCGTAATCTTTATAGTTTATCTTTGCGCTTGCTTTTTCTATGGTAACACCGGGGAAATTTCCCACTTTTAAATTCGATTTACAAAGCGCATTGATGAGAGAGCTTTTGCCTACATTTGGCTGCCCAACTAATATGATATTAATTTTTTTCATTTGGTATTCTCTCCACTTTTATAAATTTAGCTTCGTTGGCTCTTAGTATGACGCAAGAATTTTCAAGCTCGACTAAAATTGTTGCTTTTTTTAAAGATGAGTTGAGTTTTTTAAGCTTCTTGTTTTTGGAAAAACCAAAACTCAAAAGTCTGTTTTTAAGTTCTAATGGAGCGTCAAAACCTATTATCAAAGCACTTTCTCCATTTTTTAAAGAATCCAATGTCATAAAATCTCCTTAAAAAATATTGAAGGCGTATTATATTCTTTTAAAAATAAATTTGAGTTTAATTATCAAAATATTAGATTTTAAAAATATCGTATCATTAATAAATTTCAATGCTTGACATAAAATTCTTTTTTTGGCATAATAACGACTTTAATTTTACGGGGTGTAGCGCAGTCTGGTTAGCGCACCTGGTTTGGGACCAGGGGGCCGAAAGTTCGAATCTTTTCACCCCGACCATCTTTTATAATTTATAAAAATGGTGAGTGTAGCTCAGTCGGTTAGAGCATCAGATTGTGGTCCTGAGGGTCGTGGGTTCGATTCCCATCACTCACCCCATCAGCGTCCGTAGCTCAATTGGATAGAGCGACAGACTTCGGATCTGTAGGTTATGGGTTCGATTCCTATCGGGCGCACCACCTTAGATATGCGTTCATAGCTCAGCTGGATAGAGCAACGGCCTTCTAAGCCGTAGGTCAGAGGTTCGAATCCTCTTGAGCGTACCATTTTTGCGGATGTGGTGAAATTGGCAGACACGCCAGACTTAGGATCTGGTGCAGCAATGCGTGAAGGTTCAAGTCCTTTCATCCGCACCACGCTGTCAACCTTCACTTTTATACTTTAACATTTATAAAACAACACATTTTTCCTAACTTAAAAAGAAATTTAGAGTGCCATTTCAATACATATTAGAAAATGTTGGATAAAAAATGAGACTGATTAATATAATGAAGCTCTATCTTTTAGGAAGTCAAAATTAGCTTAAATAATGATGTATGTGGTGACCCATACGAGACTCGAACTCGTGTTACCGCCGTGAAAGGGCGATGTCCTAACCGCTAGACGAATGGGCCAACACAAAAAAGAAATTGAATTATACATAAAAATACTTAAGTAAAGTTTAAATCACATCTTAATGTTTCCTAAATTTATAAATTGGAACTCTTTTTGCTTATAATGCTTTTAAGTTTAAAGATTAAAGGAGTAATCTATGAAATTCTTACTAAGCCTTTGTGCTTTGAGCATTATGCTTTTCGCCGTGCCGATAAAGGAAGTGGCAAATACAGTGGGCGTAAGGGATAATCAACTTATAGGATATGGACTTGTCGTTGGTCTTAATGGTAGTGGCGATGGCACAAGTTCCAAATTTACTTTACAATCTGTCTCAAACCTTCTACAAGGTATGAATATCAAAGTCGACCCAAACGATATTAAGTCTAAAAATACCGCCGCGGTTATGGTTACGGCTAAACTTCCCGCTTTTGCAAAAAGTGGCGACAAACTTGACATCGTTGTCTCTTCTTTGGGGGATGCGAAATCTTTGCAGGGTGGCACACTTTTACTTACAGCTTTAAGGGGAATTGATGGCGAAATTTACGCCATTGCACAAGGCTCACTTTCTACGGGAGGACTTACGGCAAGACCGGGTGGAGCAGGCTCACACTCCACAGCTGCAAGTGTGATGGGCGGAGCAAATGTTGAGAGAGAAATTCCGCAAAATTTTAATGAAAATACCGACTTAACCTTAAGTCTTAAAACGGCGGATTTTAAAACCGCTCACGATATAGAAAGAGTTTTAAATAGCGTTTTTGATGAAAGCGTGGCAAAAGCTATCGATTCTCGCACGATTAAGCTTAACAAGCCTGAGGAATTTAGTGCAGTGGAATTTATGGCTCGTGTTTTAGAGCAAGATATAGCCTATACTCCACAAAGTAAAGTTATCATCGATGAAAGAACAGGCACTGTGATAGCGGGCGTTGATGTGGAGGTTGAGCCTGTGTTGATTACCCATAAGGATATTACGATAAAAATCGACCCAAATAACCAAACAGCCGCTACACAAAATGAGATTGATATGAAAGATGGAGGGGCGATAGACCCAACTTCAAATACGCTTAGAATTTCTAATCCCAAAACAACCGTGGCGAATATCGCAAGAATGCTAAATAAACTAGGTGCTACGCCAAATGACATCATCGCTATAATGGAAAATTTAAAGCGCGCTGGTGCGATTAATGCGGATTTAGAGGTGATATGATGAGAGTGGATAATTTTTTAAATACTTACAATATGAACTCAAACGCCATTTTAGAAAAGGTAGCTAAAGGTTCAAATTCGCAAAAGGCAGATGAAAATTTTGCCTCTTATTTTAAGCCAAAAGATAATGAAGTCGTTGCAAAAACGGACGAAGAAAAAGCTTTAAAAGAGCAAACGGACGCTTTTGAGGCTTTTTTGATAAAGTCTGTTTTAGACATTTCTTTGAAAAATCAAAATTCACTTTTTGGAAAAGATGCGAGTAGTGAAATTTATTCTTCTATGTATAACGATACGATGAGCAAGGCTTTAAGTGGAGGAATGGGCTTTTCAAAATTATTATTTGATTTTTTGAAAGAAAGGGGTTAAGTTTTTGTAATTTTAGTCGATATGGTTTGTAGAGGATTATAAATCAAGGAGGCAGAAATGATAAATCCTATACAACAAAGTTATGTAGCTAACGCTTCTTTAAGCCATACAAACAAGGTTGAAAGAGAAGCAAAAACAGAACAAAGTCAAAAAACGGAGAACGATAAAGTCTCTAAAATCGCCGAGCAAATTAAAAATGGCACTTATCAAGTTGATTTAAAAGCCACAGCAGCGGCGGTAGCAGACTCTTTAAGCTAAATTTTTTCTCCTTTTTGACTAGGAAAGGAGAAAAAATGCTAAAAAAATGCTTAGATGAGGTTAATGCTATCTTAGCGCAGATGATAGAATTAACCGAAGAGGATATTAAAGACATACAAGTTGCCAAACACGACAAGGTCGCCCCTAGTGTCGAGGCTAAAAATGAACTCATTACCAAATTTGTAGCAGCTAAAAAAGAACTTGATGCAGCTTTAGTGGCTTTAAATAACAGCTCTACAAAAGGACTTAGCGAAATGCTTGATGATGAGGATAAGCAAAAGCTTGATTTACTTAAACAAAATCTTCAAACCTTACATACTAAAAATAAAGAATACGCCAAATATGTCTTCATAGTGAAAGATTTTTTAGACGGCTTGGTAAATACAATGTTTGACATCAATGGTGGAACAAATAATGCTTATGGAGATAAAGAGCATATCCCAGAAATTTTTAAAATGAAAGTGTAAAGGAGTGGTAAAATGGGTATCTTTGCGACCTTACATACAGGAGTTACAGGCTTAAAAGCGAGTGAAGTGCAAATCGCCACTACGGGTAATAATATCTCCAATGCCAATTCTACTTTTTACACGCGTCAAAGAGTTGTGCAAACGACAAATGGCTATATTACCACAGGCGGAGTGCAAGTTGGCACAGGAACGGCGATAGAAAGCATAGTGAGACTTCACGATGAACACGCCTATTTTAAGCTTAAAAATGCTAGCACTCAGCAAGAATACACAGGCTATTTAGGTCAGGTTTTAGAAGAAATTTCGCAACGCTTCCCAGACCTTAAAAATACAGGGATTTTAAATAATTTAGAAAATTATAATAAGGCTTGGAACGATTTTGCTTCTAATCCTAACGAAAATGCGACTAAAATCGCCCTTGTGAAAGCGTCTCAAACCTTAGCCGAGAGTATTAACGAAGCACATAGCACACTTAAAAAAATTCAGCAAAAGGTTAATAACGACATTAAATCCACTGTGGAGGAAATTAACCGCATAGGTGAAGAAATAGCACATTTAAATAAGCAAATTTATGGCGAAGAGGCTTTACCGACTGACCATGCGAACGAATTGAGAGATAGGCGTGATGAGCTTGAGCTTACCCTTTCTAAGCTTGTGAGTGCAGTGGCTAGTAAAAATGAAATCGTGCAGGATAATCGCTTTGAGCAGACTATAACTGACCCCGGACATCATTATAATCTTAGCATTGAGGGCTTTAGTATAGTTGATGGGGTGAATTTTCACCCCTTAAAGCTTGATTATGATGATAAAAATAAGTCTTATAGCATTTATTATCAAACTCCAGATGAGAAAATTCACGACCTTACAGCTAAACTTAAGGGCGGTCAGCTTGGAGCGCAGCTTGATTTAAGGGGGCGTGATTATGATAAGCTTGAGGGAGCTTATGATAATGGAATTTTGCAAGGTTATATCGACTCTTTAAATACCTTTTCAAAGACTTTAATAACCGAAACAAATAATCTTTACGCAGGTTCAGCTAAAAATTCGGCAACTTCGGATTATTTAGAGGGTTTAACGGGCGATGTGCCTTTGATGAATTACGATAGAAGCATACAGGCGGGGACTTTTGATATTGTCATTTACGATGAAAAAGGTAATGAAAAGGTTAGAAAGAGCATTACCATCGATGTAACGACTACAATGAATGACTTAATGCGTCAAATCAAGGCTAACACAGATGATAACGGAAATAAAAATAACCAAGACGATGTCGATGATTTCATCAATGCGAGTTTTAGTTTCGATTCTAAAAGTAATAGCGGCTTATTTCAAATCAATGCTAAGCCCGGTTTTAAAATAGCTATACAAGATAAAGGCACGAATTTCGCGGGTGCTTTTAGTGTGGGGGGATTTTTTAGCGGAAATAACGGTGGCAATATCTCTGTGAAAGATAGTTTGCTAAGAGACCCAAGCACGGTAAGAGCGAGTAAAAACGGCGTAGATAGTGGGAATGATATGGCAAATCAAATCATACAGCTTCAATATAACAAAGTTAGCTTTTACAATAAAGACGGCACGGTAGATGAGCTAACTATGGAGGAGTATTACCGCAAATTTACAGGTAAAATCGCAAGTGATGGGGAAAATAATAATGTGATTCATAAAAGTAACACAACCCTTTATAATTCTGTTTATGCCGAGTATCAAAGTAAAAGTGGGGTAAATACTAATGAGGAGTTAGCCGCACTTATCCAGTGGCAGTCAAGCTACGGCGCTGCGGCTAAAATCGTTACCACAGTCGACCAAATGCTAGACACCCTACTAGGACTTAAATCTTAATTTAAAAAGTTATATTATAATCCTTTCAAATTTCTTGGAAAGGATTATAATGAAAAAATGTGAAAAATTGAGAGAGAAGGCTTTGCTAAAAGCTGAGCTTGACAAGTTGGCTCTTAAGGAAAATTCCAAAGAGGGCTTAGAAAAATTTCCAGACCCTTTACAAATCGCCAAGCCCAAAAAAGACGCCTACATCGCTTTAATGTGCGCTTTGTTTTCTTATGGTAGTTCTAAAAATATCGTTAAATTTCTAAAAACGCTTGATTTTTCTTTGATAGACAAAAGCGAAAATGAAATTAAAAAAGCGATGAAAAATTTAAAATACCGCTTTCAAAACGAAGAAGATATAACGCAAATTTTTATCACTTTTGCTAGGCTTAAAAATAAGTATAAAAATTTAGAGGAAATTTTTACAGAGCCTTATAAAAAAAGCGGCAAAGTTAGCGATGGAATTTTAAATTTCATTAAAATTGTTTATGAAATCAATCCTTGTAAAAGTAAGGGTTATACGCATTTTTTTGGCAGCACTTGGCAAGATGAGCCAAAATCCCCTTTAAAGCGTTATAATATGTTTTTGCGTTGGATGGTGCGTAAAGATGAGCTTGATATGGGGCTTTGGAGAGGAATTTCGCCAGCTGATTTACTTATCCCTCTTGACACGCACACGCAAAAAATTTCTCTAAAACACGGACTTTTAACGCGTAAAAGCTATGATTTTAAAGCCGTTTTAGAACTGACACAAAATTTAAAAAAATTAGACCCAAAAGACCCTATAAAGTATGATTTCGCACTTTATAGGCTGGGGCAGAACGGAAGTTAATGGAGCTTGATTTAAGTATTTATCTCATTTTGTTTGGTATTGCCACTTTTGCGGGCTTTATCGATTCTATCGTGGGTGGGGGTGGGCTTATCACTATCCCGGCTCTTATGGCAAGTGGTATCCCGCCACACCTTGCTTTAGCGACTAATAAGCTTCAAAGCGTGTTCGGCTCTTTCACAGCGGCAGCGACTTATTTTCGCTCTACCACTCTCCCACATCTTGCTTGGGGCGTGTTTTTTACAGCACTTGGGGCGGCTTTTGGGACTTGGAGCGTTTTGCTTATTAAAGATGAGCATTTAAAGCTTATTATTTTAATCTTTTTAAGCCTTACCTTTCTTTACACGGCTTTTAAACCAAGTTTAGGTAAAAGTGAAACCACGCCTAAAATGCAAAATATCAAGCTTTTTCATCTCATCTTTGGGCTAACTTTAGGCTTTTATGACGGCTTTTTAGGACCTGGGACGGGGTCGTTTTGGATATTTGCTTGTGTGTTGTTTTTGGGTTTTAATATGAAAAAAGCTAGTATCAACACCAAAATTTTAAATTTCACAAGTAATATTATCGCCCTTTTTATCTTCCTTTGGCTTTATGAAGTGCTTTGGCTTGTGGGGCTTTTAATGGGCGTGGGGCAGGTTTTTGGGGCGTTTTTAGGCTCAAAGCTTGTGCTAAAAACAAATGGGAAATTTATTAAAGTGTTATTTTTAGTTGTTGTGGGAGCGACGATTATCAAAGTGGCGTGGGATTATATTGGTGTCAAGGGGGAGACTTGAACTCCCGACCTCCGGCTTATGAGACCAGCGCTCTAACCAGCTGAGCTACCCTGACTTGTGAAAGTGTAATTATATCTTTTTTTACTAAAATTTGGCTGATTTTATAAAATTTTTAGCTATAATTTTCTTTCTTATCGTAGAAAGGTGTCCGAGCGGTTGAAGGAGCACGCCTGGAACGCGTGTAAAGTGCAAGCTTTCGAGGGTTCGAATCCCTTCCTTTCTGCCATAATTAAAGCACATTTTTAGCCTCGTTTTCTTCTTTTGGTAAATGTTTTACCGCTTCATAAATTCTTATAGCCGCTTTGGTTTTATTCATAGTATAAAGATGAATTCCATCCACCCCGCTAGTGATTAAATCAACGATTTGGTCTATCGCATAGGCGATGCCAGCGTCTTCTAGGGCTAAGGTATTGTTTTCATATTTTTCTAAAATTTTAGTAAATTTAGTGGGGATTTTAGCCCCACAAAGTTGTGAAATTTTTAAAATTTGCCTTTTGTTTGTAATAGGCATAATCCCCGCATAAATCGGCACTTTTATACCACTTAAAGCACAATTTTGCTTAAAAGCGTAAAAGTCCTCGTTATCATAAAAAAGTTGCGTGATGAGTTTATCTGTGCCAACATTTACCTTATTTTTAAGATGATGAATATCCTCGATGATGTTTTTAGCCTCGCTGTGTTTTTCAGGGTAGCAAGCGGCGTAAATTTCGAAATTTTCTTGCTTTTTGATAAAAGAAATTAAATCATTTGCATAAGAAAAATCCTTACTCTTTTCTAGCCCCTCGCACACATCTCCTCTAAGGGCTAGAATTTTATTAAGCCCTCTTTGCTTGCACTCTTTGAGTATAGCTGTAATTTTTTCTTTACTTGAGTGTATGCAAGGTAAATGCACTATGCTAGGAATTTGGTATTTTTCTTGGATAAGACTTGCCACTTCTAGGGTGTTTTGTGAATTTATAGAGCCACCTGCGCCAAAGGTTACGCTGATGAAATTAGGGCTTAATCGCCCTAAATCCTCTAAAATAGCGTCTAAATTTTTGATAGTTTCATCTCTTCTTGGCGGAAAAACTTCAAAGGAAAAGCTACACATAAAAACTCCTTATAAACTATTCCTAACTTTTCGAGTCGCTGCGACTAAATTTTTAAGCGCTAAAACCACTTCTTCATAGCCCCTAGTCTTAAGTCCGCAATCGGGATTAATCCAAATTTGTTCTTTAGGAAGCTTTGCTAAAATTTTCTCTATGGTCGTTTTTATCTCTTCTTCGCTTGGCACTCTAGGGCTGTGTATATCATATACTCCAGGTCCTACTTGCGTTTTAAAATTAACCGCCTTAAGCGTGTCTAAAAGCTCTAAATTCGAACGGCTCGCTTCAAAAGAAATCACATCCGCATCCAAAGCGTCAATATCCTTTAAAATGTCGTTAAATTCACTATAACACATATGCGTGTGAATTTGAGTCGAGGCTTTAACGCCGCTATGAACGAGGTTAAAGGCAGGGATAGCCCAGTTTAAATACTCACTATGCCAGTCGCTTTTTCTTAAAGGAAGCTTTTCTCTTAACGCCGCTTCGTCAATTTGTATGATTTTTATACCCTCTTTTTCAAGGTCTAAAACTTCATCTCTTATAGCTAAAGCGATTTGCTCCGTGCTTTCTTTTAGGCTAATGTCTTCTCTTGGAAAAGACCAGTTGAGTATAGTTACAGGACCTGTGAGCATACCTTTTACGATTTTTTTGCTAAGGCTTTGGGCAAATTTGGACCAAGAAAGCGTGATAGGCTTAGTGCGTGATACATCGCCCCAAATCACAGGCGGCTTAACGCATCTTGTTCCATAGCTTTGCACCCAGCCATTTTGTGTAAATAAAAAGCCCTGCAAATTCTCACCAAAATACTCCACCATATCGTTTCTTTCAAATTCACCGTGCACTAGCACATCAAGCCCTATTTCTTCTTGGATTTGTATGCATTCTTTGATTTTTTGTTGATTAAATTCCGTGTAGTTTTGTGCTGAAATTTTTTGCTGTTTAAAGGCGAGGCGGTTGGAGCGCACATCGGCACTTTGCGGGAAAGAACCTATGGTCGTGGTCGGTAAAAGTGGGAGATTTAAAACGCCTTCTTGGATTTTAATGCGTTCTTTAAATTCAGGCTTACGCACAAAATCTTCTTTTTTAAGGCTTTCAAGCCTTGCTTTAACCTTTTCATCAAAGCGGTTAGGGATATTTGTAAAAAGTTCTTGATTGGCTTTGAAAAGCGGATTTTCTTCACTGCTATTTAAAATTTCTTTTAAGTCTTTAAGCTCTTTAAGCTTTTGTTTTGCAAAGGCAAAAAGTTTGAGATAATTTTTTTCAAGCTTAGTTTCAAATTCTGTGCTATAAGGCACATGCAAAAGCGAACAAGAGGTATTTAAAACAATGTTTTGCGCGTATTTTTGAAGCTCTTTAATGAGCTTTAAACTTTTAGCATAATCATTAGCGTAAATATTTTTACCATTAACAATACCTGCAAAAAGGATTTTATCCTTAGAAAAGCCGTATTGCTTAATCAAATTTAAGCTCTCTTTTCCCTCTATAAAATCAAGCCCCAAGCCGTCAAAATTATATTCTAAAAGCTTAGCATAAATGTCTCTTACATCTCCAAAATAGCTTTGCAGTAAAATTTTAAGTCCTTTTTTATGACTTAAAAGCTCTTTATAAAATTCATCAAATAAGGCTAAATCTTTCTCGCTTAAATCATAAACCAAATAAGGCTCATCAAGCTCTAGCCACTGCACCCCTAAATCGTTTAATTTTTCAAAAAGCTCTAGGTAAGCGTTTAAAAGCTTTTTTTGAGCTAGTTTTTGTGTGCTTTCATCTTTAAAGGCTATGAGCTTAAAGAGTGTAAAAATTCCCACTAAAACAGGCTTAGTTTCTATACCTTGCTCTTTTGCTTCGAGATATTCTTTAAAAATTTTATCCCCGCTTAGTGCTATAAGCTCTGCACTATCACATTCAGGCACTAGGTAATGGTAATTTGTATTAAACCACTTTTTCATCGCCAAAGCCGTAGTATCGCCCTTTTCGCCTTGATAGCCTCTACTTTGGGCAAAATACTGCTCTAGTGGCTCTAAATTTAAAGCTCTATAACGACTAGCGACAATATTAAAAAGCACCGCAGTATCTAGCACGGTATCATAAAAAGAAAAATCATTACTAGGGATAAAGTCAATCCCAGCTTCCTTAATCTCTCTCCAGTGTCTAGCCCTTAAGTCCTTAGCACAGGCTAAAAGCTCCTCTTGCGTGCTTTGCTTTTTAAAATATTTCTCAATAGCAAATTTTAATTCCCTATTTGCACCTATTCTTGGGTAAGAAATGATTGCGTTTTTCATTGTTAATTCTCCTTTTGTGTGGCTTAAACTTTGAAATTTAAGCTTTTGTGAGCTTTTGCTCTTTGGCAAAATAATTTATTTTGCTACTCAAGGATAAGAAGATTAAGTTGATTTAATGTTAAGTAAGATTAAATTTTGAGCTTGAAAAACAATTTTAGCTTTCTTACATTACATCCCCTTATCCACTTTCGTGCCTTTGGAACATAATGTCAAGCCAAAGGACGCACTAGATACTACGCATCTCGCACATCAGTTTCATTGTTTCTCCATTAGAATAAAAATTTTTGTATTGTATTAAAAATACATTAAAATAAACTTAACCCTTAAACAAGGGCTAAATTTTAAACATTTTCAAGTTTTAATTCTTCGTTACTCATCACGCCTATGCTCGAATTTAAAACTTTTTGAGCGATTTGCTTGGCTTCATCTAAAGAGTGCATTTTGCAAGTGCCGCATTGATAGATATTAAGTTCTGGGATTTTGCTTTCATCTTGCACATTTAAAACATCTTTCATACTTGCTTCCCACGCTTTTGCCACAGTGATTTCATCGGGCGTTCCTATTAAGCTCATATAAAAGCCCGTGCGACAGCCCATAGGTGAAATGTCGATAATTTCTACCGAATTTGAATTTAAATGGTCCCTCATAAAGCCGGCAAATAAATGCTCTAAAGTGTGTGTGCCTTTTTCACTCATTAAGTCCTTATTAGGTATGCAAAAACGCAAATCAAAAACACAAATATCATCACCCTTTGGCGTTTTCATCATCTTAGCAAGACGCACGGCAGGTGCTGGCATTTTAGTATGGTCGACCTTGAAACTATCTAGTAGAGGCATTTTAACTCCTTTGGTATGTAAATTTTGTAGATTATAGCATTTTTTGGAGAATAAAAAAAGCGAAGCCCACGCTAAGAGCGTGAAAGCCTCGCTTGGGATTATTGAAAGCTTTAAGCTACTGAAGTAGTCTTAAAACATTTTGTTGGCTAGCGTTTGCTTGAGCCATCGCGTAAGCTCCACTTTGAGCTAGGATATTTGCTTTAGAGTAGTTTGCACTTTCACTTGCAAAATCCACATCACGGATATTTGATTCAGCAGCTTTGACATTGACCTGAGTTACGGTAATGTTATTGATAGTCGCTGAGATTTGGTTTTGCACGGCACCGATGTCCGCACGGATTTGGTCTAGGTTTATAGTCGCTGTTTCAACAAT
>NZ_JANURX010000019.1:25505-25866 GCF_030250085.1 Campylobacter felis | reverse complement strand
TAAGTGGTAGAACCCTAGCACAATCTATTATTTATTCTCAAAGAGTAAGAAATGTCAATCTCTCAAGGATGCTAAGAGAAGCCACCACTCAAGTCTTTGTTTCAGGTAAAAAAGGTGAAACAAATGCTAATGGCAAAAGCTTAAGCCAGTTAGAGCGACTCCACACCCATCACAGAGATGAAAACTCTCACAACCATAGCTTTGTGATTCCTTATTATCAAAACTTTAGCGCAAACTTAGGAAGTGAGACAGGGACATTAAAATCAAATTCCTCAGGTATGCTTATCGCTACACAAAGACAACTTCCAAATGATTATGGAGTCTTAGGAATTTATACAGGCTTTGAAAATGTTGATCAAAA
>NZ_JANURX010000019.1:0-25495 GCF_030250085.1 Campylobacter felis | reverse complement strand
TTATAAAAATAGCTTTTATGAAGATGATTTAACAACTTATTTTATGAATCTTACCACTAAGATTGACTATATAAAAAGAGATGTAACTAAGGCTTACCGTGGTTATATAGGCTCTGTTAGTTCTACTGCAAAGGTATTTGGATACGGGGCTAATGCTAGAGTGGGACTAAGTCATTATCTTAAAAATGATGCAAAAATCTCTCCTCAAATAGGCTTTAATTATCTAGGTATGCACTCTAAGCCTTTTACTCTTAATCACTTAGGAGGCACAAGGGAGCATTATTTAGCACAAAATTTTAATTTCATCGATGCAGTTGCAACGGTAAAATATGAAACTCCTTGGATTAATCGTTTTAAAACAGCTGTGGCACTAGGAACGATTATTAATGTCTATAAAGATGCAAAAGGAACCTTACATCTTGATAGCAATGTCTTAAATGCTGAACTTTACATTGCTAGACTTTATGGAGTAGTGCAAGGGGGAATTTCTTATGACTTGACTAAGGATTCTGATATTTCTTTAGGATATAGTGGAATTTTCTCTTCAGCTAATATTATAAGATCTTACGCCCTTATGTTTAGATATGCTTGGTGGTGGTGAGTTTAACTACTGGCTCACGCTTTTGGCTACCATTTAATTCTTTGTTGTATAATTTTTGATTTACAAAGGATTATTATGCGTTATGGTGAAAAAGAAATTAAAGAATTTGATGTCGATAAAGATTTGGAGCTTTGGGAAAACACGGCACAAAATGATTATGTGATTAAGATTACTCTGCCTGAGTTTTGCTGTCTTTGTCCTAGGAGTGGGTATCCTGATTTTGCGACTATTTATGTGGAGTATATGCCTGATAAGCTTGTCGTTGAGCTAAAAGCGATAAAAATTTATATCAATTCTTTTATGAATCGTAATATTAGCCACGAAGCAAGCATTAATGAAATTTATAGCACTTTAAAAAATAAGCTAAAACCTAAATGGATAAAGGTCGTTGGGGACTTTAACCCACGCGGAAATGTGCATACTCTCATAGAATGCCGTAGCGATATGGTCGTGCCTCAATGTTTATAGATAGCGTAAAATTAACCCTTGCTTCAGGAGACGGCGGCAAAGGAGCGGTAAGCTTTCGCCGTGAAAAGCATGTGCCTTTGGGCGGACCTGATGGCGGAGACGGCGGAAATGGCGGCGATGTAATTATCATTTGTGATAATAATACCCATACTTTAATGAATTTTAAAGGCAAAAAAGAACTTCGCGCACAAAATGGAGCCGCAGGATCTGGGCGTAATAAAAATGGCAAAAAAGGCACAAATTTAGAGCTTATCGTCCCACAAGGAACACAAATCATTGACGCAAAAACGGGCAAAATTTTGTTAGATTTAATCAAAGAAGGACAAAGAGAAATTTTTTTAAAAGGCGGTAAGGGAGGGCTTGGAAACACGCATTTTAAAAACTCAACTAATCAACGCCCCGATTACGCACAGCCCGGTGTTAAAGGCGAAATTTGCGAGGTAAGGCTTGAGCTAAAACTCATCGCCGATGTGGGCTTAGTGGGTTTTCCAAATGCTGGTAAATCCACCCTTATAAGTGTCGTTTCTAATGCAAAGCCCGAAATTGCCAATTATGAATTCACCACGCTGACCCCTAAACTCGGGCTTGTGGAGGTTGATGAATATCACTCTTTTGTAATGGCGGATATCCCGGGTATTATTGAGGGTGCTAGTGGGGGGAAAGGCTTGGGACTTTTATTTTTAAAGCACATTGAGCGGACGAATTTTTTGCTTTTTGTTTTGGATACGATGAGACAAATGAGCTTAAAAGAGCAATTTATCATTTTAAAAAAGGAGCTTCTTAGCTTTTCTAAAGAGCTTAGTAAGCGTTCTTTTGGTGTGATGATTTCTAAGATTGATAGCGAGAATTTGGGTTTTGCTAAGGAGCTTAAAGAAAATATTAAAGATTTAGAAAGCTTTTTGCAAGATGAAAAGCCTATGTTTATCTTAAAGGTCTCAAGCCTTGATAAAACGGGTCTTAAAGAGCTTAAATTCAAACTTTTAGAACAAGTGAAAAATAAAAACTAAAGGAGTAAAAATGTTTCGTAAAATTAAACACACAAATGGCTTAAGAGAAATTTATCTTGGTAAATTAAGAATTTGTAAATATACAAAAATGAAAAGATATTTACAATATCAATGTGAGCTTTTGCAAAATGCACAAATGGGGGGGGGGGTTCATATTTTAACTTTCTCTTAAAAAGGGCTGAAATTCATCTTAAATATCGTCATATTTTTTATGATTTTTATCTGCGTTCAAGTAGGGGCGAGGAGGTCGTTTTCATAGACGGCGGAGCGCATGCTGGTGTTTTTAGTGATGTGGCTTTAGCAAGTGGCGGAATTTGCTATGCTTTTGAGCCGAATATCTACCTAGCGGCTTTTTTGAAAAATCTTTATAAAGATAATGAAAGATTGATTTTAAAAGAGCAAGCTATCTCACATAAAAATGAAAAAACGATTTTTTATAATATGAATGGCGATCTTGTCAGTGACGGCAATAGCATCATTTCTATGCCTAAAGCAAAGCAAAAAAGTGCTTATGAAGTAGATATGATAGATTTTTGTAAATTTATCGCAGAGCTTATTCAAAAACACGGCAAAATAGCCTTTGTAAAGCTTGACATTGAGGGAGCGGAATTTGATGTTTTAAACGCTTTGATTGAGAAAAATTTATATGAAAATATAGAATATATTATGGTAGAAACGCACGAAAGATTTTTTGATAATCCTAAGGAAAAAATAGGCGTATTAAAAGAAAAAATCGCAAAAAAGCAAATTAAAAATATCTATTTAGACTGGGTTTAAAGTGGTGAAAGGCTTTTAAGCCTTTCTTTTTAGCTACCTATAATGCCGCCGTCTTTTTTGCGAATTTGGACAATGGTGCTTCTAGGTGTAGAATTTCCGCCGTTTGGATAGTGGCTTGGAGCAAGTTTTTCTCCCGGGTGCTGGATGCCCACAAACATCGTTTTATGATCGCTTGAAAAAGCAAGTCCAGTAACTTCCGCAGCGATAGGAGCGGTTAAAAAGCGTCTAATTTCGCCTGTGGCAGGATCAGCACAAAGCATTTGATTATTTCCCATACCCTCATAATCGCCCTTGTTAGAATAATCACCATCCGTTTGTATCCAAAGACGACCAAATTTATCAAATTTCAAGCCATCAGGTGAGTTAAACATATTATCCTTAGTGATATTGCTTGTTCCTTTATGAAGGCTGTTTGGATGTTTGGTAGGATTACCAGCGAGTAAGAACATATCCCACTCAAATTTGGTATCTAAATGATTATTTTTCTTAGGACTCCACCTTATAATTTGTCCGTAAATGTTTTTAACGCGTGGATTTGCAGCGTCTGTGCTTTCCCTTTTTTTATTATTTGTTAGTGTTGCATAGACAAATTCGCCTTTTAAATCAGCAGCAATCCACTCAGGTCTATCCATAGGAGTCGCTCCTACTATGCTTGCTGCAAGGCGTGTATTGATTAAAATATCGGCTTGAGAGTGAAAGCCGTTTTTAGCAACAAGGTTATTTTTGCCATAGCTTAATTCTATCCACTCGCCTTTTCCGCTTAAATTCTCGCCCTCAAATTTTGCGACATAAAGTGTTCCTTCATCTAAGAGATTTTTATTATTCTTAGGATTATTTGGATCAAATTTGCCTTTTGAAACGAATTTGTATAAAAATTCATTGATTTCATCATCGCCCATATAAGCGACTACATTACCCTCTTTACTAATGACAATTTCAACATTTTCGTGCTTAAAGCGACCAAGTGCAGTGCGTTTAATCGGCGTAGAATTTGCATCATAAGGGTCGATTTCGACAATAAAGCCGAAGCGATTTGGCTCATTTGGATTTTTAGCAAGGTCAAATCTAGAATCAAGCTCCCAGCCATAAGTGCTTTTTACGCCTAGTCCGTAGCGTTTTTCACTTTCTGTAAATTTGTAGTTTGCATCGCTACTTCCAAAAAAGTCATCAAAATTCTCTTCACAGGTTAAGTAAGTCCCCCACGGAGTTTGTCCATTTGCACAGTTATTAAGTGTGCCAAGTGCTAATTCACCCTTTTTATCTGCCTTTGTTCGCATACTTTTATGACCCTTTGCACCGCCGCTAATTTGCATAGGAGTGTGGGCTGTGATCCTGCGATTATAAGGAGAGTCTAGCACGACTTCAAAGCCGTTTTGACCCTGTTTAATCTCAAAAATGCTTACACCCACAGCATTTTGCTCATAAGCTACTTTTTGCTCATCCATAGTTTTACCATTATCGTTAAATAAAAGCTCTGGATTAATATATTCATTATTAACGCACAAAATGGCTCTTTCATCATCAAGTGGGAAAAGCGACATTCCGTCTGTATTATCACCGAAAGTTTTTGCGATATTTGCAATGGAAGTTGCGTTGATTGTTTTGCTTTCATCAAAAGGCGTGGCATTGCTAAAAAGCGGATCGCCAAAGCTAATGAGAGGCTTAACTTCATAGCCACTTGGGACAATAACCTCATCTTTTGTGCTCGCACTAATTGCCTTAAATCCTAGCAAATTCTGTCCTTTTAAAGAAGTGCCAAAAGCGTTAATTGGTGCTGCTGTAAAAAAGCCTACATAAGAAAGTGCAAGAGAGCTTGCCTTTAAAAAATCGCGTCTTTGCATAAAAATCCTTTTTATAAATTTCGTGGTATTAAATTGTAAAATAAGTTTGTAAAAAGCTTAAGAAGAGTGCGTAAAATGTATGTAAAATTGACATTTTACGCTTAATGAATTTTAATGAGCTACTGCCTCGCTAATGCCTACACCACTTTGCGCTCTAAAATCTTGTGCTTCAAAGCCTTCTCTATCTTTTTTAGCCCTTTTGGAGCGGTCAAATTTGGAGATGAGATAAATAAGTAAGAAACTTAAAGGCATTGAAAATAAAGCGGGGTGGTCGTAAGGAAAGATTGCCTCACTAAAGCCAAAGCTTTTTACCCATATGCTAGGGCTTAAAATCACAAGGGCAAGAACGACTATAAGTCCTATTAAACCACCCCAAAACGCTCCTTTTGTGGTGAGATTTTTCCAATAAATGCAAAGCAAAAGTATAGGGAAATTCACACTCGCAGCGATAGCAAAGGCAAGTCCTACGGTAAAGGCGACATTTTGATTTTCAAAAACTATGCCAAGTAAAATGGCGAAAATTCCTATGCCTATGGTTGCGAATTTTGTGATTTTCATCTCGTCTTTATGCTCGACTTTGCCATTTTTAAGAACATTGACATATAAATCGTGGCTAATCGCTCCCGCACCTGAAATAGCAAGTCCTGCAACAACAGCCAAAATAGTCGCAAAAGCTACTGCCGAAATAAAGCCTAAAAAAATATCCCCACCTAAAAGCTCGGCTAAGGTTACAGCTATCATATTACTAGCACCCTTAAAGCTTCCATCAGCATTGATAAATTCAGGATTACTTAGTAAAAGTGCTATGGCTCCAAAGCCTATGATGAAAGTGAGTATATAAAAATAGCCTATAAAGCCAGTCGCGTAAAAAACAGACTTTCTCGCTTCTTTAGCGTCTTTAACGGTAAAAAATCTCATTAAAATATGAGGCAGTCCTGCCGTTCCAAACATCAGCGCCAAGCCTAAAGAAAGGGCTGAAATGGTATCGGGTAGAAAAGTGCCAGGCTTCATAATGCTTTCACCTTTTGGGTGATGTGAAATGGCTAAATCAAAATAATATTTTAAATCAAATTTCGTAAGATATAAAATCATAATCGCCATAAAAGTCGCTCCCGATAAGAGCAAAATGGCTTTTATGATTTGCACCCAAGTTGTCGCGTACATACCGCCAAAAGCTACATAACATATCATTAAAATTCCCACTAAAATAACTGCAAAGGTGTAGGGTAAGCCGAAAAGTAATTGTATAAGCTGTCCTGCTCCTACCATTTGTGCAATGAGATAAAAAACGATGACGCTTAGGGCTGAAATTGCCGAAATAGTTCTTATAGATTTAGCCTCTAAACGATAGGCTGTAATATCTGCAAAGGTGAATTTGCCAAGATTTCTAAATTTTTCTGCGATTAAAAATAAAATAATAGGCCAACCTACTAAAAAGCCTATGGAGTAAATCAGTCCGTCAAAGCCGTTTGTAAAAACTAAAGCCGTGATACCAAGAAAGCTTGCCGCACTCATAAAATCACCCGCGATAGCCATACCATTTTGCATACCAGTGATATTACCCCCAGCTGTGTAAAATCCGCTTTTAGATTGGGATTTTTTATTAGAATAATAAGTGATAAATAGGGTCGCTAAAACAAAAAGTAAAAACATAGTTATAGCCGTTATATTTAAAGACTTTTGACTAACCTCTCCTAGTTCAAAACCAGCACCAAAGGTTAAATTTAAAAGACAGCTTAAAAAAACTAAAGCTTTCATAAGATCTCCTTATAGCTGATTTTTCCATTTTGTAAGGCGTCTATCAAGCCTTCTTTTTCTAAGTTTTTAAGCACTTCTTCTTGCTCTTTGTCTAAAAAATAATTGGCGATGAAGGTATAAATTCCTGTGGAAATAATACACAGCACAATTAAGCCAACCCCTGCCATAATGCCAAGCGTTATTGCACTAGGACCGAGTTTATAGCCTAAAATTTCAGGCGTAAGTCCTACGCCTAAAATGAAGATATAGTAACAAATCAGCACAATTAAGGACAAGTAAAGGGATATTTTGTTTCTAAAAGAAACAAATTTTTTAAAATTTGATAAGGCATTTTTTTGCGTAGAATTTAAATTCATAGCGAACTCCTTTTGATTTTTGAAATAATATAGCAAAAAAATTGCTTCATTAGGGCTTTTAAGTGTTTAAATTTAAAATAATCGTAGAATTTTGTGATTAAATATTAAGAAAAGTAACACTTGCTTAAAAATGTTACTAAAATTCACATTTTTATAAAAATTGATTTCTAAATTTGATTATAAACTAGATCTATCCCACTTGCTTACTTAAACTTTTCCAATCGCACCCTAAATAGCATTGCAGTGCTTAAGCCTATATTTGCCGATGAGACAAAAAGCCCATTAGTAAAATCAGGGGCTTGTGGATAGGAGTGTGTTATCACATAATGCACGGAATTATTCACAATGCTAACTAAAATCCCAAGTGGCACAGCAAATATAAATAATGCTAGTTTTTGTTTCGCACAGATAAAAATAAATACATAAGTTCGTCATAATAAGGCAATTTTCATTGTAATGCCATTATTTAAAATGATGTGTTGCATAAAAATCCTTTAAATTTGAGTTAGCATTATAAAACCTCACACCTAGTGTCCGTCAAGGGAGTTTGTGAAAATTTGCAATATTTAATGGCTTAATTTAGCAAGATTGAAGCTTACCAACTTGTCGTTAAAATTTTTAAATTTTTACAACTCTTTTTACATTCAATATCGCATTTATCTTTTAAAGCAAAACCTAAAGCATATCTTTTAAGCGTTTAGATTCTGCACTTTGTGTGGTGCTAAGGCGCAAAAGTGGCAAATGATGCTTTTTGCAAATGCTATCTTTAAGCCTATCGCGATTTAGCTACTTATGCGTATGGTGAAACGCATAGCCATCAATCTCAACAGCAAGCAGAGGGGCTTTATCCATAATGTGATAGATGATGAAGTCAAAATGTGTGAGTGGGTTTTGCGCGTAGATCTTTTCTTCTTGCGTGAGAGTTTCATCTATTTTAATGACTTTAAAGGGGTATATATGGCAAAACATCAAGGCTATGGTAGGAATCTTGCTGAAGTATATCTTTGATAAAAGCAAAGGCAATATTTTCTGAATCAAATTGTGAGATACGCCTTTTGCCCTTGAGATACAATGCCCTTGCTTGTGCATTTGCTTTATAGAGTAAATCAAAGATTGAATAAATTTTGCTCTATAAGCTTGGCACTTTGATAAGTAATATAGCGGATAAAGTCATTGATATTTGTGTTTTGCTTATGGCACACTTCATAGGATACGATGAGTTTGAGCTGCTTTTTAGCTCGTGTAATGGCGACATTTAGCATTTTGCTATCATCGATAAAATCATTGCTTTGATTATCGGTAGTTGCGATGATGATAAGGTCTTTTTCTCTGCCTTGGTATTTATGCACGGTGTCTGCTTCAATCTCGCCAACAGCATTTTGCAGCCGTGCTTTTTGCTCATTGTAGGGTGTAATAATGCCTATTTCTTGTGGCTCTATGGTGGTGTTTGGCAGAATTTCATTGGCAATAATGTCAATTTCTCTTTGATTATAATGCCCTCTTGCGTGATTTCCAGCAGGGCTAACATACGCTTCTAGCACATTTGCTTCCCCATTATCTTCGCTTAAAATGACAAGCTCGCTGCCATAAAACTTTTGATTGCAAAAATTGATGATTTTAGGGTGGCAGCGATAATGCTCTTTAAGCAAAACTCTAGGAGCATTTGGCAAAACACTACACACAGAGCTTAGGAAAGAGTGCTGCATATAGTCATAATGTGGAGGTATTTTATAGCGTGTGGCAAGCTCTTGGATTTGTTGAGACATCGTAGAGTCTATCACATTTGGCAGCTGCTTTGTGTCTCCTACAATCACAATATTTCTAGCCACACTTAGAGCTAAAACACCTGTTACCAAATCTACCTGCGAGGCTTCATCAATGATTAAATAATCAAAGAGAAAATCTCGCCCAAAGCAATTTTTGATAGCGTGTGTGGTGCTAAAAATTATAGGATATTCATCGCAAAACTGCTCCGCATTAGTCAAAAGATCTTTTTCGCTAAAAATGGGTCTTTGCGTGTGGCTGCCATATCTAATCCGCAAAGATTCTTGTAAATGCTCTAGGGTCTGTGTATCGCGTAATATTTCTAATCGCTTTGTATCGTGCGTGAGTATTTCTCTAGCAGTAGCGATGCTTTGCATATAATAGGCATATTCAAAATGCTGGATAATATCTTGCAGGGGAAGTTTATAAAAAGTAAAATTTCCAATGCGTTGTATTAAGAAAAGTTTGCATACAAGTAAAAAATATCGCCAGCCTTTTGGGGTGTTTTCAAGAGCAATTTTTGTCTTTAACAAAAGAGTAGAATCCTTTTGCAAAAGTGTTAAAAAATGTGGTCGTATCGTCAAGTTTTCTTGCATTGTAAAATGGTGAAATTCTAGCTCTAATGCACTAAGCATAGTCTTTTGTTTTGCGATTGCATTTTGCAAAGTAAAGATTTCTTGTGCTTGTATATTGAGCTTTTTGATAGCTTGGATAAGGGTATCTTTCCTTTCTTGTGTAATAGATTGTGCAAAATCTGGGTAGGTATGTGATTGATTCTGTAAAAACTGCTTGATATTATCTTTTTTGCCAAGTTTTGCACATAAGTATGTTAAGCCATATTTTTCTAACTTCATAAAAACATTATCCGTGGCAGCATTATTGTTAGAAACCACGGCTACATTTTTCCAAGAAATAGACTATTTGCAATGATGTTTAATATGCTTTGTGTTTTACCTGTGCCGGGTGGTCCTTCTATGATACTTATTTGAGATTCTAGAGCATTGCAAATTGCTTGGAATTGTGAGGCATTTAAGCCAAATGGCGAAAGTATGGGAGCATTTATCTCACTAGTCCTATGCGGCTGACTTGGGTGTAAATAATTGCTCAAAACACTCTCTTTTACTAACATATCTATTTTATTGTATGCCCTTGATAGAAGCGATTCATTATCTTCATTTTTTACCCCCACGATAGTAGCCAACTCTTTGCAATACAAAAACACATTAGCATTACTGCTTTTTACATTTGGTAATAGTATTGCTGTTTCTAGCAATTTTGTTGTCCCATTGTCAAAAAATTTTGCAATATTTTTCAAAAATAAGAGTAAATTCAGCATTATAAATACCAAGCTTCTCTGGCTTTGTGTGTCTTTGCGGATTTGTAAGAAAGATAACTTTATCGTATTTATAAGTATAGGTTTTTGCCCTATTAGCAAATGTGATGCGCCATACATCATCTTGCTTTTTTATACTTGCAATAGATTCTGTTTTATCTTCACCATTAAGTATAATCAAAAACTTTGTGCTATCCATAAATGCTCCATAATAAGTTTATGATATTATAAGATAAAATATTGCACCACAACCACCCCTTGCATTTCACTCTCATAATCTTCTTGTATCTCAATAAATGGAATATTATACTTTTTGCATTGCTCTTTTATAAGCTGCTCTTTACTAGCCACATAAGATTCCTGCGTTTTTCTATGGTATTTTCTTTGAGTTTTATTGTGTGATAATGTTTTAAAATATATTGCTTTGAAAAGATAAAAAAAAGCACTTTTATAGGTGCAAAGGGCTTAGAATCTAGCAAGATTCTCACATTTTTTGGCGTTAAATTTACGCCCTCTAGTATGAGATTTTGCTCATTGCAAGTCTCAATAATGCCAACTACGATATTCCATAAAAATGCGGTGATTTTAGAATCTTGTTTCACACTAAAAGGCGGATTCTCTAGCCCTTTTATAAAGCCCATTTTTAGATGATCTAAACTCATATAAGGATAATGATATATTTCAAGCAACCTTTGTGCTAGAAGTGTTTTGCCCGTATGACTCTCCACCGATTAGAATAATCATAATTTTCCTTAACAATATGTTCTTATATGTTTTCTATATTTAGTGATATAGCGTTCTACCTGCGGGTTTTTCACCACATCATTACACATAAAAATGGGCAACCACTCCATACCACAAAACTCGTGTATTTTGCGTAAGTGCAAATACACACCTTCCACCCCCACGCCTTCAAAAAAGCCATTAGATTCTATAAAGGCTTCTTTTGGGGCATTCCAAGTAACACTTAACATTACCCTTTTATCCCGTGCTAGTCCGCCACTGCCATATTTTAAACTTTCATCAGCACGACTTCGCCCATCATTTGCAAACAAAATGCCCACCCCACCAAGATACACCTCATCAATATATTTTTTCACAATCCAAGGCTCACCCATCCACCACGCAGGCATTTGATAAATAATAAGGCTAGATTCTTTAATCTTTGCTATCTCCTCTTGTGGTGTGTAGCCTTTATCAATGATAGTCTCTAGCACCTTATAGTCCTTAGATTCTAGCTCCTCTTTTGCCACACTTTGTAAAGTAGCATTAAGTCTTGTGCCATCGTTGCCAAATTTTTTACTGCCATTTATAAGTAATGCTTGCATATTAAATCCTTTTGTGAAATATAAGCGACATTATAAAGCCTGACACCTAGTGTCTGTCAAGGGGTAAATGCAAGATTTTTGAACTTATTTAGACTAGGGCTTGAAAGCGGCTAGAATTTCAAAGTTAAGTTTAAGGCTAAGGAAATATAGCCTATTTGACTAAGGGCGATTTAGCAGTAGCTTAACACCGCTTTTTACACTCTTTATAATCCCTGCTTTGTGGGTTAAAGGTATCTACGCCCTTTTCTATCATCTCATCATATAGCCCAATTTTTGTCTCTAGCTTTTGTGAAATCTCTTGCAATGAAGCGATATGTGTTTGTAAATTCGCATAGCTTTTTTGCAATAATGCCCTGCGTTTTGATGCAGTTTTAATGCCTCCACTTAAAGCCTCCGCATACTCTCTAATTTCTTTCAAGCTCATTCCACACTGCCTAAGCCACTCTATCCACTTCACCCACTCCATATCGCTTTTTGCAAAGTAACGCACCCCATTTTCATCGCGTTCCACAAAGGGAAATAGCCCCTTATCAAGCCAGAATCTAATCTTTCTTGAAGGGATATTTATCATTCTCTCAACTTCTATGATTGTATATGCCATTTGCTACCCTTTTTGTAATTGTATTTAAAGAATATTATTTAATTTAATTGAATTTCATTTATAAAATTTAAATATAATCCTTACAAAAATTTAAGGATATTTTATGCTTCAAACTTGCATTTTTCCCGCTGCGGGCTATGGCACACGCTTTTTACCAGCAACTAAGGCTTTACCAAAGGAGATGCTTCCTATCTTAACTAAGCCTTTGATTCATTATGGAGTTGATGAGGCTTTAGAGGCAGGTATGGACAATATGGGCTTTGTTACGGGGCGGGGCAAGAGGGCTTTGGAGGATTATTTTGACATATCTTATGAGCTTGAACATCAAATTTCAGGCACAAAGAAAGAATATTTACTCAGCGAAATTCGTTCTTTAATTAGCCGTTGCACCTTTACT
Organism: Campylobacter felis; assembly: GCF_030250085.1. Classification (NCBI taxonomy): domain Bacteria; kingdom Pseudomonadati; phylum Campylobacterota; class Epsilonproteobacteria; order Campylobacterales; family Campylobacteraceae; genus Campylobacter; species Campylobacter felis. Next base: position 13,264 of record NZ_JANURX010000019.1, on the reverse strand, counting down.
TTTACAAGACAAAATGAAATGAGAGGCTTAGGCGATGCGGTTTTAAAGGGCAGACCTTTGGCGAGTGATGAGGCTTTTGGGGTGATTTTGGCTGATGATTTATGTGTCAATGAAAACGGACAAAATGTGATGGCGCAGATGGTAAAAATTTACGAAAAATACCGCTGCACCATCGTAGCCGTGATGGAGGTTGAGCCCTCTCAGGTGAGCCATTATGGCGTCATAGCAGGAAATGCCGTGGAGGATAATTTAATTATGGTGCATTCTATGATAGAAAAACCAAGCGTTGAAGAAGCACCGAGTAATTTAGCCATTATAGGGCGCTACATTTTAACGCCGGATATTTTTGGAATTTTAGAAAACACAAAGGCGGGTAAAAACGGCGAAATCCAGCTCACAGACGCGCTTTTGACCCAGGCGACAAACGGCATGGTTTTGGCCTATAAATTTGAGGGCAGGCGCTTTGACTGCGGGAATGTGGAGGGCTTTGTCGAGGCGACCAATTATTTTTACAAAAAAAATTTATGCTAGAAAATACACTCTTTTTTAAAAAAACAAGCCTAGAGAAGATAGACGCTTATGCTAGACGCATTAATGACGAGCAAGAAAGTGGCGATGTGGGCTATTATCACCTGCATAAAATGGGCGAGACTTTGATAGAAGAAAGCTTGAAATTTATCTCTCAAAAAGCTTATGTTAAAAAGGTCGTTTTAGTCGGTATAGGCGGGTCAAGTTGTGGAGTAAAAGCCCTTAAAGACTTACTTTTTGACGAAAAAGATAATGGTAGAGAGCTTTTGATACTTGATAATACCTCTTCGCATTCTGTCAGTCAAATTTTAAAGCAAATCAAGCTTGAGGAGAGCCTTTTCATCATCACAAGTAAGACAGGTAGCACGGTGGAGGTAATTAGCCTTTTTAAACTCATCATCGCACATTTTAATTTAAATTTAAACGAACTTCATAAGTATTTTGTTTTTATCACTGATGAAAATTCAAATTTGCATAAAGAGGGCGAGAGTTTGGGGATAAAATGCTTTTTTATCCCACAAAATGTCGGTGGGCGTTTTAGCATTTTATCTGCTGTGGGCATTGTGCCACTTTGCTTTTGCGGCTATGATGCCAAAGCACTTTTAAAGGGAGCGGAAGCTTGCTTTGAGGACTTTTTCTCGCATAAAAAAGATGTGATTTTGCAAAAGGCTTATCATTACTGCACGCATAAAAGTGCAAACATTAATGTGCTTTTTTCTTACGGCGATGCGTTCAGGGGCTTTAACGAATGGTATGTCCAGCTCATCGCTGAAAGCTTGGGAAAAAAGCGGGGCTACAAAAGGGTGGGGCTAACGCCCATCGCCCTCATTGGTGCGCGCGATCAGCACAGTTTTTTGCAGCTTATAATGGACGGACCGAAAAATAAAACCATCACTTTTTTAAAAATTAAGGATAGTCAAAAAGCCCCACTTATCCCTGATATTCATTTTAAATTTTTGGATTCTTTGAGTAATGGCGTGAATTTGCACGAGCTTTTAAACGCCCAGTGCGATGCGACTATGCACGCCTTGTGTGCGGAGAATTTAAGTGTCGATGTGATAGAGCTTGAGAGGCTTGATGCGTGGCACTGTGGGTATTTGATGTATTATTATGAGCTTTTTACTTCGGCGTGTGGGCTTATGCTTGGGATTAATACTTACGATCAGCCCGGAGTTGAGGTTGGGAAGCTTATTTTAAAAAATTTATTAAGGAAATAAAATTTTTTTAATTAATAATAATTATTATTTAAGAATTCAATGCTATAATTTTACAAATCTTAAAAAGGAGACAAAATGTCAGTAACAAAACAATTATTACAATTGCAAGCCGATGCGCATAGCTTGTGGATTAAATTCCACAATTATCACTGGAATGTTAAGGGATTTGAGTTTTTTTCTATCCACGAATATACAGAAAAAGCTTATGAAGAGTTAGCCGAGCTTTTTGACGCTTGTGCGGAGAGAGCTTTACAGCTTGGAGAAAAGGCTATCGTTTGCCCTAAGGTTTTGCTAGAAAATGCTAAGGCTCCAAAGGCGGAAAAAGACTGCTTTACCCCGCTTGAGATTTTAGAGCTTGTAAAAAAAGATTATGAATATCTCTTAAGTGAATTTAAAAAGCTAAACGCCGCGGCTGAAAAGGCTAGCGATACTACAACGGCAGCTTTTGCGCAGGAAAACATCGCTAGGTATGAAAAAAGTCTTTGGATGCTTAAGTCAAGCCTAGCCTAAGCGGAGTTTAACTCCGCTTACACAGGCATAACGCGTATATTTGGACTAAGCTCTTCTTGCAAGACGCTTTCTATCGCGTAAAGTGTCGCTCCACTCCCACTAGAACAGCCACTACAAGCCCCTAAATAACGGATATAAATATCAATAGCCCCTCCCTCAGCTTTTTGAATATCAATGACTTCCATATCGCCACCATCACCTTGAAGCATAGGACGAATTTCCGTATCCAATACAGCTTCAACAGCTTTAAGCTGTCCCACCATAGTCATTTCATCAAAAGCAACATTATCTTTTGTAGAATTTTTCAAACGCTCCTTATCCATTTCGGCTCTAGTTTGTGCCAAAATATCGACTAGATAATACTCTCTAGCCTCGTGTCCGCCGGGTTTAATACAGGATTTACAAAAAGCTCCCGCCTTAGTGTATTGCGTGATTTCTTCGACACTATGAAGGTCATTAAGCCTAATGACTTCTTTGATTGTCCCAAGACTGATTCTAGCACATTCACAAACTATAATTTGCTCTTCAAAATCTTCAGGAGACACGCCTTTGTAAGTCGCTGCTGCTTGCTTAATCACATCATAAGCCATAACCGAGCAGTGCATTTTTTGTGGTGGCACGGCAGGGGTATTTGGCTCATCACGCATTGCAAACTCGACATCTAAATTTGTGATTTTGACAGCTTCATCGACTTTTTTACCTATGCAAAGTTCCGCCATAGTATCGCTACTTGCGATTGCCGTTCCACAGCCAAAGCTTTTAAATCTCGCATCGATAATAGTGTCCGTTTTTTCATCGACAAGCCAAAAAAGTCTCACCGCATCGCCACAACTTTCTGCACCAAAATCTGCCACAATCAGTTTTGCGTCTCTATTTTTCGCATCTTCTTCATTAAATTCACCCATAAATTTAGGATGATTCATTCTATCTTGCACTTTTTGAGAATATTCGTCCCAAATGGAACCACCGATTAGATTATTTTTAGCCATTGTTTTTCCTTATTTATAATTGTTTGGATTATAAGCATAAGTGCTTGAAATTGCCCTTAGGCGTTTAGCGGCGGCTTTGATTTGAGTCGCTGCGTAATCAATTTCTTCTTCTGTGTTAAAACGCGATAAAGAAAGTCTTAAAGCTGTATGAGCAAGGTCGTTTTCAACACCTATGGCTTCCATTATAGGATTGCTTTCCAAATCTTCACTCGCACAGGCTGACCCCGTGCTAGCGGCTATGCCATTTTTGTTTAAATCCCATAGCATCGCTTCGCCTTCAACTCCTTTTATGCTTGCTAAAATGGTATTTGGGACGCGATTTTTTCTATCTCCTACGACACTAGTATCTTCTATGCTCAAAACAGCGTCTTCAAGCTTATCTCTTAAGCGGCGTATGTGAGAGTCTTCGAAATTTAACATAGAATTTGCTATGCGTAAAGCTTCTGCCATAGCCACGATATAAGGAACATTTAGCGTTCCACTTCGCCGTCCTCCCATATGCTCACCCCCGTGTAAAAGCGGAGTGAGTTTTAAACCTTTTTTGATGAAAAGTCCGCCCACGCCCTTTGGTCCGTGGAATTTATGTGCTGAAAAAGAGGCAAAATCGACCCCACTTTGCCTTAAATCAACTTTGATTTTCCCTACTGCTTGTGTGGCGTCTGTGTGAAATAATGCACCAAATTCGTGGCTAAGTTCCGCCATTTCTTTGATGGGAAAAATCATACCTGTTTCGTTATTTGCCCACATTACGCTCACAAGGGCAGTTTTATCGCTTATCACTTCTCTTAAATGCTCTACGCTTGAGATGCCCTCGCTATCAACGGGAAGCTCAAGAACCTTCACGCCTAAATTTTTAAGAAAATTCGCCGCCGCAGAAACGGCCGGGTGCTCTACGCTTGAGATGATAATCTCATCGCGTTCTTTATCTAAAATATAGTCAAAATAAGCACTTTTTAGCACCCAATTAATACTTTCAGTCGCACAGGAAGTGATAATAATATCATCTAAATCACTCGCTCCAAGCCCTTCATAAAGCTTATCCATAGCTGCTCTTAAGGCTGGGTGAGTTAAGCTACCCCACTGGTGCAAACTATTTGGATTGCCATAACTTTCTTTAAGATAAGGCAACATCAGCTCTAAGGCACTATGGTCGAGCATTGTTGTTGCGTTATTATCTAAATAAACCTTCATTAAAATAACTCCTTTATTTAGGACATATTAAGTCTTTTTAAAGTGGATAATAGCAAAAATTTATAAAATCTTGTTTAAATTTTGCCTTTGTTGAGGAAATTTTCTTCATAAAATTGGGCGATTTTATAATCCTCTTTGGCTGTGTGTTTGAAAATTAAATCCGTTACGACATTTTCTATTTTTCTTGACATAGTGTTTAAAATTTTAGCTTCCGTGATGATGATTTCTTCAATTTCTAAGATGATTTTGCGGTGAATTTTTTGTGTTCGCTTAAATTTGGATAATTGATTTGCAGCATAAATTCTTCTTCATCGACAAAATGCCTATTCATAAATGAAAGCAATTCTCTCAAAAAAGGCTTAAGTTCTTTAGAATACACAAAGGAAGAATTTAAATGCGTGATTCTTTTAGCGAGTTCGTAAAGCTCTTTATGCTGGGCATCTAAAAGCTTATTATGCATAGTTAAGGATTCTAGACGATACAATTTTTTCCTTGAAATTTAGAAAATTAAAAAGAGCGGATCATATCTTTTCTTTGCTTAAAAATTCATCACATCTAAATAGGAACTGACGATTTTATTAAAATTTGCTATTTTCTGGCGGCGTTCTAAAAAATTCTCTGCTTCTTTAGCTCTTTGCAAATTGATATTTTCTAAATTTTCATTTTGACTTTTAAAGTCTCTTGCCATAGACTCAAAGTCTTCTCTAACCCCATCGCTATAAAGCTTAAAAATGGAACTAGAATTTGCAAATTCTCTCAAATTCATCTCTTTTTGATAATTGATATATTGTTGAAAAAATACGGAAAGTTTATCTTGTGAAGTCGTTTTTTTATCTACTCCATTGACATAAAGATAAAGATCAAAGCTCATTTTTTCTCCGTTATTATCCTTGATAAAATCTTCTGTTTTTAGTTCACCTTTTAAAATTTTATATAAATTTTGATGGGAATTAAGGTCTAAATTTGCAGGTTTCATAAAAAAATTTGCTTCTTTTTCGTTTGTTTCTTTAATATTGTGATAAGTAAAATTCATTAAAAGTCCCGTTTTAGAAACCTCGCCATTTTTATTAAGATAAGGCTTTAAAATTTTATTTGATGAGGTGTTGCTTAGAGCTTTGTCAAATTGAAAACTTGTGATTTTATTATCCAAAAAGAGGGTGTTTAAAGAGCTTATTTCTTTTTGAGCTCTAATAAGGGCTTCTTGATGAGGATATACACGGATAATTGCATCATTAAATTCCCCACTCATGGTGGAAAATCCAGCCTTTAAAGAAGAAATTTGAGAGCGATTTAAGCTCATATCATCTTCGCTTTTAAATTCCTCATTTAAAGATTTTAAAGCGTTATAATGCTCGTTTAAAAGTTTAGGAAGGTCGATTTGATTATGATTAATTTGCTCCGTTTTGACGATTTCTTTGGCGATTAAACGCACGCTATTAATGTGTATAGCGTAATTTTGTGGGATATTAGCGATTTGATTTAAATCTTTTTCAAAAAAACCTTTTTCATCGATTCTAAAGCCAAATTCGCTGCTATAAGTTTGTTTATAATTTGTATGAAAGTTTTGCTCTAGTTCTTGCTTTTGCTCTGTTTTAGCCTCCGTTTCTTTTTGTTCTAAATTTGCTAAATTGAGATGAGAAGGGGCGAAATTTTGGTAATTGTTTGTTGAATTAATTATCATTGTTACTCTTTTCAAATTATTGCTTTGTAGAAATTAAGCAAAAAATGTGCCAAGTTAAATTTCAAAGCTTAAGCCCAAAAAAAGCAAAGCTTTAGTATAATTCGCCCTTTCATTATGAAAAAATTAAACCAAAGGAAAGCGTATGCCAAAGATGAAAAGCGTTAAAAGCGCAGTCAAACGCTTCAAAGTGGGCAAAAATAAAATCAAAAGAGGCTCGGCATTTCGTAGTCATATTTTGACAAAAAAGCCTGCAAAGAGAATGCGCGACTTAAGAACAGCTAAATATGTGCATAGCACAAATGTAAAAGCTGTGGAGAAAATGCTAGGAATTTAAGTTTTTGACTTCGGTCATTCAAGCTCCCCTTAAAATTTAAGGGCAAGTTCCAAATTTGGACGCCACTTTATGAAAGGAAATAAAAATGGCAAGAGTAAAAACAGGCGTGGTAAGACGCCGCAGACATAAAAAAGTTTTAAAATTGGCGCGTGGTTTTTATAGCGGACGCCGTAAGCATTTTAGAAAAGCTAAAGAGCAATTAGAAAGAAGTTTAGTTTATGCTTATCGTGATAGACGCCGTAAAAAAAGAGATTTTCGCCGTCTTTGGATTGTGCGTATCAATGCAGCTTGTAGGCTAAATGATTTAAGTTATTCTAAATTTATCAATGGTCTTAAAAAAGCGGGCATTGAGCTTGATAGAAAAATTTTAGCCGATTTGGCTATGAATGACACAGCAGCTTTTGCTAAGATAGCAGACGCCGTTAAAAAAGCTCTATAATCTTTTATCCAAGTCTAACTTGGATAAATTCTTACAACTTTAATTAACAAAATTAAGCTATAATCATTTTTTAGAATTTTCCTAATAAGGATAAGAAATGGATATGAACGAGCTTTTGCTTCAAAGCGTAGAAAGCTTACCTCCCCTACCAGACACTGTTAATAAGCTTAGAGCTTACATCGATGAAGCGGGTGCTGAGATTGAGACGGAAAAAGTTGCGGAGATTATTTCTGGCGACCCACTTTTAATGGCAAAGCTTTTGCAACTTGTCAATTCCCCTTTTTATGGTTTTAAAAGTGAGATAACGACCATCACACAAGTTATAACCTTGCTTGGCATAGGAAATATTAAAAATGTAGTTTTAGCAAATTCTATTAAAGATAATTTTAAAATCGATCTTAGCCCTTATGGTTTAAACACTGAAGATTTTTTAAATTCTTGCAATGAAGAGGTCAATTTCATCACAAATTGGCTTGATGATGAGGATAAAAAGCTCTCCTACACTCTTGTGCCTTGCGTGATGCTTTTAAGGCTTGGTATGGTTGTATTTTCTCATTTTCTTATACAAAATAAGAAAGATAAGGAATTTTTAGAAAGGCTTAAAGTGGCTAATTTTTCTAACATTTCTTTAATTGAAAACGAATTTTTAGGTGTGGATAGTCTCTCATTTTTAGGCTTTTTGCTTCATAGGTGGAATTTTGATGAGAGTTTAATTGAAAGTGTTTGCTACATCAATTCTCCTCACGCTGCTTCTGATAATGTGAAAAAATCTGCCTATGTTTTGTCTATTACCAATCATCTTTTCGCGCCTTATCACGGCTCTTCGCCTTTTAATGTCGAGGCAGTCATAGCTCTAATGCAAGAAGCAAAAAATGGTGGCGTATCTTTTGATATGGATAATTTCATCGCAAAGCTTCCTGAAAAAGCACGCAACAATATCAATAAGGGCTAGCCATTTTGGCTAGTTTGCGATGAAAAGTCTTATTTTACCTCCTAATGAATTTTTAGATCATTATGTTTTAAATGTCGAATTTTCTCATTTTGCAAATATTTCTAAAAATGCCTATAAATTTTGGAAAAAAGCCGAGATAGGCAGGTATCAAGGCACGAGAATTGTTTTCTTGCATAAAAACTGCATTTTAGAAAAGCATCAAAATGCCCTTAAGCAATGCACGGATCTAAGTGGCTTTGTGTTAGCAAGTGCTTTTTGCTCCTTTACGACACTTTCCCCCTCTCATTTAGTTGAGAAAAATAATTCCGCCATTTATAAACTTTTGGAGCTTAAAGAGCTTTTTGGGGTTAAATTTGTGAACTTAAAGAAATTTTATGATTTTTTAAAGCTTGATTATCATCAACACATTTATATAGAAAAGTGCCATTTTTTTAGCCCCACGCCATTAGAAAGGCGTATTAAAATTACGCCAAGTTTATGCGTGGGCTATTATTAAAATTTAGCTAATTTTTGATACATAAAAGCCGTTAAAAAAGCCACAAAACCTAAAAATAAAATGTAAAATCCAAGAGAAAAACGCAAAGCATTATCCAAATTTTGCAAAGCAAAAGCATGCAAGAAAAAGGCAAGCTGCGGAGTAAATCCTCCAGCTAAAGCGTAGGCGAGATTATAGCCTAGAGAAAGTCCGGAAAATTTGATTTTAGGGTCAAAAATTTCACTCATTATCATAGGGCAGAGATTAACTATCCCTCCAAAAAAACAAGCCAAAAGATACCATTTTGCAACGCTATTAAGGCTAGAATTTGGTGCGTAAAGAGTGCTAAAATAGATGAAATTAAAAACGATAAGTCCTAAGGCAAATAAAATGCAAGTCTTTGCAACGCCGATTTTATCACCCAAAATTCCGCTAAAAACGCAACCTGCGGAAAGCGAAACGATACCTAGCATTTGCAAATAGCTTTGTTCGATTTTATTGATTTGAAGCATTGCACTCATATAGCTTGGTAAAAGCAGGATTAAAATGACAACACACCCCGTTAAAACCCAAGTGATAAGCATAGAGCAAATTACACTAAGCTTCGCTCTTTTAAAAACCTCTTTAAGTGGGAATTTTTCTAAGTTTTGCTCTCTTTTCATCTCTTCAAAGACAGGCGTTTCGCTTAAAAATTTTCTAAGATAAACCGAAATAATCCCAAAAATTCCCCCTAAGAAAAACGGCACCCTCCAAGCCCACTCATAAAGCTCTTCTTGGCTAAAAATTTTATTCATAAACAAAAACACTAAGCTACCAAGTAAAATTCCACCCACAACAGAAGCTGTCAAAACACCCAAGTAAGTGTGTCTTTGATGATGTGGGGCGTGTTCGTATGTGAAAATCCAAGCACCGGGCAATTCCCCACCTATGGCTATGCCTTGCAAGACTCTCACAAGCACCAAAAGCACGATGCAAGTATAACCTAGAGTTTCAAAACCTGGTATAAAAGCTAAAGAAAAAGTAGGGATCACCATAAGTAAAATGCTTAACATAAACATATTTTTACGCCCAAATTTATCGCCAAAATGTGCCATAACTATCCCACCCAAAGGACGCGCTAAGTATCCAGCCGCAAAAATGCCGTAAGTGTTAAATAATTTCCAAAACTCACTTAAATTTTCAGGGAAAAAATTCTTAGAAATATAAGCAGCAAAAAAGACAAAAATGATAAAATCATAAAATTCTAAAGTTCCACCCAAAGAGGAAAGAGCGAGAGTTTTAAAGTGTTTTCTTTTTAAAGTTTGCATTAGTCCACCTCCTAAAAATCGTCATTTTCTTCATCATCAAATTCGTAATCATCTTCATCATAATTATAAGAATTATGCGAATTCCTAACTTCTTCCTCATCATCAAATTCTTCGAAATTTTCTTTCTCATCGTTCCAAGACATTTTTACTCCTTAATTTAAAAAAGTGTATTATAGCTTAAATTTCATTAAATTTGCTATAATTTTGCATTTTTTAAAGGAAAATGATGAATTTAACCCACCTAGATGAGAAAAATCGTCCCAAAATGGTCGATGTGAGTGAGAAAAATGACACGCTAAGAATCGCAAAGGCTAGCGGTAAAATCACGATGAGTAAAGAGGCTTTTGAGGCGGTTAAAACTAATAGTGCTAAAAAGGGTCCCGTGCTTCAAACAGCGATTATAGCGGCGATTATGGGAGCGAAGAAAACGAGCGATTTGATCCCTATGTGCCATCCCTTAATGCTTTCTAAGGTCGAAACCGACATCATCGAGCTTGAAAAGGAGTGTGCCTTTAAGCTTATCGTAAGTGTGAAATGCGAGGGCAAAACAGGCGTAGAAATGGAAGCTTTAACGGCTGTAAGTGTTGGACTTTTAACAATTTATGATATGGTTAAGGCTATTGATAAAATGATGTGCCTTGATGAAATTATGCTTTTAAGCAAGGAAGGTGGCAAAAGTGGTCAATTTGTGCGATTTTAAGCAAGAACCTATTATTAATTACCCTACTTTCTGGGATTTTAAGGTCATACTTGAGCGTGAAGAGAGGGCAGGAGAGCTTTTTGAAAGCATTTTAAAGCAGAGGGAATTTAAATATAAGGCTTCAAATTCAAGTAAAAATGGCAAGTATCAAAGCTATTTATTAAGCGTTTATGTGGATAGTAAGGAAGATAGGCTTTCTATCTTTGCAAAACTTAAAGAAAAATCTAAATTTGTATTGTAGAAAGGCAAACGATGAAAAATACCCTAATGATTTTTGAAAATTCTTTGTCAAATTTAAGCCCTGAAAATGTGAAGGAAATTTTGGAGGATTTAAGTTTTAATTTAGTCTATAAGCAAGAAAATCAAAAAGCAAATGCCCTAAATGAACTTTTACTAGGCTTTTTAGACATTTTGAAAAAGCTTGGTTTGTTTGATGAAGAAAATGTAACAAAGGTGATTAAAGCGATGGTTAGGGCTAGCACTAAGGACGCACAAAATTCGCTTTATGCTCTTATAGCGGAAGCGGAGAGACTTGAGGGGCAAATAGAAAATTATAAAATTTCTTTGAAAAATCAAATCAGCCATCACTTTTTAGAATTTGAAAAAATATTACAAGAGTCAAATTTCAAAAATGAGTTTTCTAAGGGGCTTGATGGGGCAATTTTATTTGACATTGAGATGTTAGGCATTTTGAAAGAAACAGCCGAAAGTGCCTTTTTAACGACACTTGAAAAGGGTGAGGATATAGAGCTAACGAGCGAGGAGATTGCTAAAAATTTGGTCTATAATGCCATTTGTGAGTCGCATTTTGAAAAAGAAAGAATTTTGCAAATTTCAAGCCTTGTTTTAAATGTGGTGTTTGAGCTTGCAAATGAAAGCATAGTTTTTGCCAAAGATTTGGTTTTGGGAGCGGTTAGAGGTGTGAGTGATGGCATTAGTTTGGGGATAGAAAAATTTAAAAATTCTCTTACTTTCATCGAATTTGAGGAGGAAATTCGACTTAAAAGTAAAGAATTAATCGGCATTGAGGACGATTTTGTATCCTTGCTAAAAACAGAGGCAAAAAAGCAAAAAAACCCTTCAAAAGAGCTAATTGAGCGTTTAATCGAAGAGGAATTTGATAGCATTTTTGCTAAACTTAAACGCTTTGCAAATGAAAATAGAGAGCAAATAAACTTCTTTTTGGTGGAACTTAAGAAAAATCCTAAAATCAATGACTTTAATGAATTTGCACAAAGAAAGATGAACGATTTAAATGCGAATTTTTTAAAATTAGAAAAAAGAACAAGCGAAAAATATAAAAATTTAAATATTAAAAAAGCTAAAAATTTGGGTTTTAGACTATGGGAGAGGGCGAAAAAATTTATCCATAAAAAAAATTAATATAAAGTAAATATAAGTAAATAACAAAAAAAACGATTTTCAAGTTTTTTAAATAAAATTTAAATACAATATTTATCCTAAATTTAATTTCAATACAAAAAGGATAGGTATGGTAAAACAAGGGAAATTAGGGAGTGTCTCTTCAAAACTAACACTTTATGTTGGGATTTTGATTGTAATTATTTTAAGCATCACAAGTGCTGTAGCTTATTTTGGCTCTAAAGAAAATAGCTTTAGACTCCTTAAGGAATCGCAATTTAAATTAATGGACGATACCTTAAAGACTTTTAATAGGATTTAAAAGAAATGCTATGACCGTTCTAGCCTCTCAAATAGGACATTTGGACGAAGACGAAATTTATGAGTTACTTGAAATGACACTTAAAACGGCAGAATTTGGCGAAGTTTTCTTTGCAAGTGAGCAAAATGCTAAAACTTACCTTTCAAATCGCACTTCACTTAGCCTTACGCAACTTGATTTCAAAACAAGACCTTGGTATGAAAAAACTAAACAAGAAGGTAAGCTAATCGCCACCGAACCTTATAAAAATGCAACAAATGGCAAAACAGTCATTACTTATACCGTGCCAGTTATTCATAATGGCACATTTGTCGGTATAGTGGGTGGAGATTTGAATTTAGCAGCGATTTCTGACCAAATTTTAATGATGGGACACACTGCGGAGTCGTATTCTCAAGTGATTAGTCCTAATGGCGATATACTTTTCCACGAAGAAGAAGAGAAAATTTTAAGCAAAACAACTTTAAGTGAAAATATTGCTAATGCAATTAAGGCAAATCCGCATCTTTTAGATGATGATAATGACGATACTTTATTTTATGTCGAGGGTAATGATGGTAAAGCACAGGCGGTAATGTGCGATTTAGCCCTTAATCCTTATTTTAGAATTTGCACTATTACGGCTGAAAGTAGTTATTCTAATGCGAGTAATAAAATTTTGTTTCAACAAGTTATTTCTGGTTTAGTGGCTATCATCGTAGCACTTCTTTTGGTAAGAATTTTAATTGCTAGAAATTTATATCCACTCAACTCCATCCAATCCGGTCTTAACTCCTTCTTCGATTTCATCAACCATAAAACTCAAAACATCTCTACTATCAATGTAAATACAAGTGATGAGTTTGGTCAAATGGCAAAAGCCATTAATGAAAATATCCTAGCAACTAAAGAAGGCTTAGACCAAGATAAACAAGCCGTCAAAGAAAGCGTAGAAACAGTAGGCATAGTAGAAAATGGTAACCTCACTGCAAGAATCACAGCTAATCCTAGAAACCCTCAACTCATAGAGCTTAAAAGCGTTCTTAATAATCTCCTTGATGTCTTACAAACTAGAGTGGGTAAAGATATGAATAAAATCCACGATATTTTTGAAGAGTATAAAAACTTAGATTTTAGACACAAAATAGAAAATGCAAGCGGTAGTGTAGAAGTAACCACTAATGCCTTAGGCGAAGAAATCATCAAAATGCTTAAACAAAGCTCAGACTTTGCAAATTCTTTAGCTAATGAAAGCTCCAAACTTCAAAACGCTGTGCA